>JAQXIB010000051.1 GCA_029007575.1 Clostridiales bacterium
TGTCGATAAATGGATGAAAGACTATGCAGAAAAACAGCTAAAAGCTAAAACCATAGCCGGATATAAAGAATTGCTAAAAAGAATCAATCCTGCAATCGGTCATATTAAGTTAGAACAGATTCAACCGCAGCATTTGTTGCAGTTTTACGATAACTTATCAGAAAGTGGCATCCGTAAAGATGCTCAATATACGCCAATTATAGATTTAAACAGCCTGTTAAAAAAGAAAAAGCTATCTATGGAAGCGTTTGCCAAAAAAGCGGGCGTTTCATCGAATACGATATCAATTGTGTGTCGTGGTGGCAACGTTTCGGAGCGGTCGTGCAATCTTATTGCAGAAGCCTTGAAGAAAAAGCCGACTGCGTGTTTTAAACCGGTCGGAGAATCAGGCGGGTTATCTCCTAAAACAATATTACATCATCACCGGCTGATATCAGCAATTTTAAATACTGCTGTACAATGGCAAGTGATATTTTCAAATCCATGCAGCCGAATTAAGCCTCCAAAGGTTGACAGAACCGAAGCGAAATATCTGGATGATATGGAAACAATCAGATTGTTTGAATTGCTAGAAAATGAGCCGATCATGTATCGTACTATAATAACGCTTCTTGTGTATTCCGGTTTACGCCGCGGTGAGATGTGCGGGCTTGAATGGCGTGATATTGACTTTAAAAACAAAGTTATCCACGTTGAAAGAGCAAGTTTATATCTTCCCGAAAAAGGAATTTATGAGGACACAACGAAGAATTACACTTCTGAAAGAGTAATCAAAGTATCTGATCATGCGTTTAAATTGCTGCTTGAATATAAAATGTGGCAGAACGGCGAACGAATGAAAGCGGGGGACAGATGGACAGACACTGGAAAAGTATTTACACAATCTACCGGAAAGCCGATGCACCCGGACACGATAACAGGATGGTTTCATAAATTCGTTGCTAAAAACAATCTGCCTAATATTTGCGTTCACTCATTGCGACACACAAATGCCAGCTTATTAATTGCAAACAACGTTAATATTACAACGGTATCCAAACGGCTGGGACACGCCAACACAGCTACCACGACCAAAATATACGCCCACGCAATCAAAACGGCTGACGAAATCGCCGCCGACACCTTGCAGGATATTCTAACGTTGCCAAACAAAAAAGCCAATTAAAAATAGCGGGAGCCGTCTAATTTCAGACAGCATCCCGCTTTTCTCTTACATATATATTTTGTTAAAAATAAGCACCATAAACACCAAATAAACACCAAACACGATTTAAGGCAAAAATAAAAATCACCTATCTATGCCACAAACGGCGTAAATAGGCAATTTGTTTGGTTGCGGAGGATGGATTTGAACCACCGACCTTCGGGTTATGAGCCCGACGAGCTACCCCTGCTCCACTCCGCGATATTCATGCAATCATCTTGTGATTACTGTTTATATATAATATCACAATCCGAAATAAAAAGCAAGTGCTTTTTGAAAAAAACTAAATATTTATAAATTTTTCACGATATTACAAATTTTAAGTAACTTTATTTGGGCAGCATGGCAATCAAACAAAAAACAGTTCCATTGTTGTTACCTCTAAGGCTCTGCTTTCGATCGATTTCTGCGCACATCGTCTTAAAATATTGTGTAAAACACAGAATCATATCAGAAACTGTTGAAAATCCGCTTTCTATATGATATACTGTTAACTGTTCATTTACAAAACTGAATATCAACAAATCAGGGGTGCTTGATGACTCAAGCTGAGAGGAAGTCCTATTGATACGAAAACCCTATAACCTGAAATGGATAATACCAGCGTAGGAAGATTTGTGACAGATGAAGCGATTTGATCTTATTGTTCATGATTGCTTCCCGACTTTCCTTCTTTGTTGGTCATTTTAGGTCTTTCAAAGCATTTTATGAAAGAAGGAAAGATTTATTATGAGCACAAGTATGTCAAAAAGAACGCAAATGCTTTGCGTCAGCGCGATGATGATTGCGCTCGCAACGATTTTATCTCTGATTTCCAAATTTATTCCCGCATTGGAAATGCCGTTCGGAGGCTCGATTACCCTTTGCAGTATGGTGCCGATCGTTTACATCTCCTATCGTTACGGCATCAAATGGGGACTGTTCAGCGGATTCGTATACAGTGTATTACAACTGCTGACCGGTATGAGCGCGTTGAAGGGCTTGTCTGCCGGTTCATTAGTCGCATCATTGTTTTTAGATTATTTTATTGCTTTTACCGTTTTGGGATTAGGCGGTATGTTCCGTAAAGCAATTCCGAATAAAACATTAGGTTTCACACTCGGCGTAGTTGTAGCCGGATTGCTGCGGTTTACTTGCCATGTTATTTCCGGATTTTTGTTATGGGCAACCGCAGACAATATCGCTTGGCTCCTCGGAGAAGGCGCTTTGACCACCGATATTCCGTTTAAGTGGGTCCAATTCTTATATTCTTTGGTTTACAACGGAACTTATATGATTCCGGATATTATCGTAGCAGCAATCGGCGCTGTCATTATTTCTTTGGCTGCAAAACAAATTTTTGTAACAGATGAAATAAAAAAAGCTTGAGCCTTTTTTAAACTTCTGTTTTCAAACAAGCATGATGTTCACAAAAGTAAATGAATACAAAAGAGATACATAGGAGAGCCTGATTAAGACTCTCCTTTCTTGATTTATCAAGAGCAGATTCGAATATTAAAATCTAATGAAACACTTTCATTCTTTCCGGTCTGAATTGCGCCAGAAAGCGTTACCCTCCTTGTTGGGCGTCAGCCCAGCGGTGTCGTCTGCCTTTTCTGACACAATTCACCCTCGGAAATCGATGAAAGCTTTCCATTAGATTTTAGTATAAAAGGAGAAATGGTTATGCGCCTGGATAAATTTTTTGCTTCTCAGTCACTGGCTTCCCGAAAAGAAGTAAAAGAGCTGGTCAAAAAGGGTTTGATTAAAATCAACGGTATACCGGCTAGATCCTCGGATATGACAATCATACCGGACCGGGATATGATTTCGTTCAACGGCAAAACGATCTCCTACAAAGAACATATCTACATTATGCTGAACAAGCCACAGGGAGTAGTATCGTCAACCGAGGACAATCTGCATGCCACCGTTTTGGATCTAATCCCTCCGGAGTTGTTCCGCAAAGGTCTGTTTCCTGCCGGCAGACTGGATAAAGACACAGTCGGCTTTGTATTGATCACCGATGACGGAGATTTCGCGCATCGTATTCTATCCCCGAAAAAGCATGTACCGAAAACCTATGAAGCCATTATCAACAATTCGATATCTCAAGAGGATATTGCCGCGTTCCGAGAAGGAGTGCAGCTGAAAGACGGTACTCTCTGTCTTCATGCCGAGCTAAAAATTTTAAAGCCGGATGTACAGCCGCTGGTTCAAATTGTCATTCATGAAGGAAAATATCACCAAATTAAAAGAATGTTTGAGGCAAGGGGAAAACGGGTTCTGTTTTTAAAGCGAATCAAAATCGGAAATCTGTCTTTAGACGACAATCTCGCCCCCGGAGAATGCAGGGAAATATTGCACAAAGAACTGAATCAAATTTTGGAATGACAAAAATTTGAGAATTGCGGATTTTGCGGTTTTTTGTATATTATTAGGCAATATTTCCAATCACTTTTCTAAAAGTTTGGGTAATAAGGTACTAGGCAGTTTCTGCTATTTTTGGTATAGTATAGATAAGGTTTTTGACATTAAATAAATTGTATATTATTGTAGGAGGTCCATTTATATGGCAAGTTTATCTTTAAAGGGTATTTACAAAAAATATCCCGGCGGTGTTACCGCAGTTTCCGATTTCAACTTGGAAATTAAAGACAAAGAATTCATCATTCTCGTAGGTCCTTCCGGTTGTGGTAAATCTACCACTTTGCGTATGATCGCCGGCTTGGAAGAAATTTCAGATGGTGAACTGTACATAGGCGACAAACTGGTTAATGACGTTGCGCCGAAAGATCGTGATATCGCAATGGTGTTCCAGAACTACGCTCTGTATCCGCACATGACCGTGTTTGAAAACATGGCTTTCGGTTTGAAATTGCGTAAAACTCCGAAGGATGAGATCAAACGCCGTGTTGATGAAGCTGCCCGTATTTTGGATATCGCTCATTTGCTCGATCGTAAGCCGAAGGCTTTGTCAGGCGGTCAGCGTCAGCGTGTTGCTTTAGGTCGTGCTATTGTTCGTGAGCCTCAGGTATTCTTGCTTGACGAGCCGTTGTCCAACTTGGATGCAAAGCTCCGTGCACAGATGCGTACCGAGTTGTCTTTGTTGCATCAGAAATTAGGTACCACTTTCATTTATGTTACCCATGACCAGACAGAGGCTATGACAATGGGTACCAGAATCGTTGTTATGAAAGATGGTTTCATTCAACAGGTTGATTCTCCAAAAGCTTTGTATGACAGACCTTGCAATGTTTTCGTTGCCGGATTTATTGGTTCTCCGCAGATGAACTTTATCGATGCTATGCTGCTTAAGAAAGATGGTAAGCTCGGCGTTGAGTTCGGTACGGAAGACACCAAAACCAGACGCGGCGTAAAATACTTTATCGAATTGCCGGAAATCAAAAACAAAGACGGCAAGCTGGATGCATATGTAGACAAAGAAGTTATTGTCGGTATCCGTCCGGAAGACATCAAAGATGAGGAAATGTTCATCTCTGCTGCTACTACCGGTGTTGTTGACTGTAAAGTTGACGTTACCGAAATGATGGGTGCAGAAACTTATTTGTACTTGACTTGCGAAGAAGTTCCGTTAACTGCAAGAGTTTCTCCTCGTTCTACTGCACGTGCCGGCGATGAGATCAAAGTTGCATTTGATGTAAACAAAATCCACGTATTTGACAAAGAGACTGAAAAAGTTCTCTGCAACTAATATTAAAAATGCACTAGAAAAGCGAGTGGCAATAGCTACTCGCTTTTTTGGCAAAAAGGGGTCCACCCATGCCGGGAATTTGCGGTTTTTGGGCTCTATAATATTAGCTCTAACCTTTTTGTTGGGGAAAGCTGATGAAATAAGCGGCTTTCGCATATATCCGTTCCAGAGAAAGAGATTGGCTTAACATCCCCAACAGGGGGAGTTTTGCCGGTCTCTTTTTGTATATATATCATGAAAGCTTATCAAATGCTGATCGACAAGCGAAAAAACAGTTTTGCTTACGGCGGGGGAGAAAAATATGACCTGACGGCTGGGCATGTTCTTAACGCCTGCCTATCCACAGATATTATCGCTGTTGCGCACACCAGAAACACAGCCGCTGTTTATGCACAAATTTATGAACAACAGTTTGACGCAATATCGCAAACTGGAAGCTGTTACCCAAGCAAAAGACAGCATTATCGCCTGTGTAGACGGTAACGTATAGCAGGGAAGTAATTGTTGGCGTTATTAAAGCGTAAGCGCAAGACATCAATGAGTGTTTCGCACTTACGCTTATTTTTTACACTTTTAAACTTACGGTACTGTCAGACGGCTTGTTTTAAAGGGTTTTGCTATCGTTTCAGCCGTTGCAAAGGCAGCGGAAAAATGCCGGAAGAAAATGCAATACGAATTTGAATTTACACAAACCACTTGCTGGTAAAAGCATCAATTGCGCTTCATGTTAATGGATTTACCGCATAAAGTGAATCCACCCGATACAACCAGATTACTTTTCATACCATTCTTTTTCCCACCACTGTTTCACGTTGCGGCAGACTGTTTCACAATGATAACGAATATTGCGGTTCATCACACGGAAGATTCCCCACATTCCCGATTCTACATCCCACCGCAGAGAACCGGAACGATATAGATAGTCGCCCGGGCATTTTGTGCGTTCCGGCTCAATGTTGAATACATTGCCAACGCTGATTGCTCCCTGAACGGGAATGATTCGTGTAAAGGGGTCATCAGGCTGTGCTTTCCAGTTATGGCCATGCAACACAAAGCTGATATTTCTCGGTTTGTCTGCCGGCATCAGCAGACGGATGACAACACGTTCACCGGTATAAGACCGAAAAACAGGCGTTGCCGGATCGCCATGCACCTTGGAGTCAAATATTTTTGAGATCAAGGGAATCCGTTTCAGGCGGTTGAAGAATCTCTCTGAGCGATAGTTATACCCTTTTTCTCCGGTGTCTTCATGATCGGGCGCTTCATGGGCTCCGCCTTCTCCGGTGAGATCCTGCTCTGTTGTTTTGATGAGGACGCCGTTTTTATCGAGCAGACGAATGCCATTGTGAGCAAACAGGACAAATTCCCGAAAACTTTCCACACCCGATGCTGTGATCACAGCTTCTTCTTTATAATTTTCATCCACCGGACGGATACTGCTATAATATTTTGCTCCCGTCGGTTCAATAATAATTGCGCCGAATAAACCGTGATAACGATGATTGCGTAAATCACCGAAAGAATTGAGCATAACCGTTCCGTATTCCCTGTCCGCATGCCATAGATATTTGATGCACTCTCCAGGCCCAACCGTCTGCTCCACCGCATTATATCCTACGTTCACACCGGAGGAAGCAATCGGATCATACTTTAAGAATTGCGGACTGAGCGATACCCGGTTGCTGGGAACATGAAGAAATTCGATCGGTACAGATGGATATTCATGTTGGCGGATGGGAATATCAGGATTAAATAAATTGTGCAGTGTTACTTCAATCCAATCACCTGCATTTGCCCGTAGGATCAAAGGAATCGGCCTCTTTCGGCCGCATATTACATCATGAGCCTGTTCCATGGGAACAAAAATCAGCCCTTCCGGATCATGGTCTCCGAACCTGTTATATATAATGTCCTTTTGGATGGCGGCAATTTCAAATTTTCGAACAACCGCACCTGACGGCGGAACTTGTGGCGGGGCAATGGGGTGCAAGCCGCATAGCGGCAGCAGATTTTTCTGAGGTACTGCGTGGGCACGGATAATTCCCCACATTCCCAACCATAGATCGTCAATTCCCCCGGAGTAATACAGATAGTCTCCTGCAGTATACGGTTCTTCGATATGAAGATTGAATGCCTCCGATATACCGATTGTCTGAGCCTGCACAAGCGGAGAAACCGGATCGGTGATTTCCTTTCTCCAAGGTAGCCCTGTGATATTAAAGACATGCTGTTCCTCATGCGCACCATCCAACAAACGGATGCGTATGGGCTCACCGGGATAGGTCTCTAAAATCGGCGTTGCCGGATCGCCATATACAAAGGAGCTGAAAATGTGGGAAGGATCATTCCGTATTTTCAATCGTTCCGGCATGGGCTCACAGCGGTAATTGATGCCCATTACGCCGGGATCGTCGTCAGACCCGGGATGTTCCGGTGGATTAAGCGGCTTCCCGTCTTTATCGAACAACAGGGCGAAATCGTGAAGAAACAGCGCAAATTCCCGGTAGGATTTACCGTCGGCAGTGCGAATAACCGCTTTTGTGCCGCTTTTCAGCTCTTGTCCTGTTTTGGGATCGAGAAAGACTGAGCCGGCCGGTTCTACAATCATAGCGCCGAACATACCATGCTGCTGATGCATATTGGCAAACAGATGATCATGGAAAAACACTGTATTGAGTTCTTCGTTGGCAAAGAAGCGTTCAATCAAGGTTTCATACTTTCTCGCTCCGGCTATATTGTTCCAGCCGTTGGCCGCGCCGTCGGATACGATTGTATCAAACTTCACCAGATGAATGTGATAACCGACAATATCGGTCAGCGTCTTTAATTGAAACGCGTTGCCCTCAATAAATTCCGGCAGCAGATTAGTCAGGCGGATTTCAATGCAGTCGCCCGCATTGACACGGATGACCAATGGCTCGGGGCGAATTTTACCCGATTCTACCTTTTCCAGATATTGTTCCAGCGTGCCTGCCTTTTCAATGTCTTCCTTGAGAACGAAGAAACGTCCCTGCGGGTCATGCCACCCGAATCGGTTATAAACGAGTTTTGCCTGTACTGCCGCAATTTCAAACACCTTGATATTTTCGTCTGTACAACATGGGCAGGTATCCGTGTACAAAGCGCCCGGTGCGAAGTTTTCTACAAAATTTGCTTTTTCCAACGGTGTTGGATTTATTTTGTTGTCTCCATTTTCTGTGAGAACGCCCAACGGCGGCTGGAGAGGCTCTTTCCCAAACTGTCCGTTAATAAAATTGGGATATCCGGGATGCAAGTGATCCTTCTTAGGAGGCAGGGGTCGATCTCGAAGCGGCATCAGCGCCTCAATGGGAGTTCCGTCCGGATAAACTCCGCTGCCGTCTTCAAGGCGGTCAAAGACCCGCCATAACGTCCACATACCCTCGTGGAAGTGGGGGTAGAGGTGGCAATGGAAAATAGCATCGCCAATCATCCCATTAAAGCTTCCTGCGCCATATAAAATATCCAGTGTATAGCATTCCTGTGGACTGATCGAGATGGAATCAATAATGGTTGATTTGGGATCATCCGGCTCCAGCCGCCACTGATGATTGTGCAGATGGAAGACGTGTGTTTCTTTGACGCCGCCGTGGATCAACCGTATTTTGGACGGATCTCCCACATATGCCTTGAGAATAGGAGGGGCGGGATCCCCATAAACCCAAGAACTCATGGAAATATCTTCGGCTGTATCAGTATGATCGGGATGGTGATCGAGCGGAAGGCGGTTGCGCATCGGCTCGGAGCGATAACTGATGGCAGTGGTACCGCTTGGAAGACCTGTATGCGGATCAACAGGTTGTTCACCATCTTTTGTATCGATTTCCAGCTCATCGTGAAAAAACACAGCATATTCGCGGAATGCCGGTTTGGCAGGATGATAAATATCCGCAAACAGACCGCTGTCCAAAGGCTCCCCTGTCACCGGATCAAACCAGGAAGAGCCTGCTGCTTCGACGATAAACTAGATAACAAATCGTTTTATTCATACTTAATAGATGCTAATAACATCGTTTTCAC
>JAQXIB010000052.1 GCA_029007575.1 Clostridiales bacterium
GTCTCCGCTTCTGTTACCACCAACGGCGCGGGCAGCTATACCGGCACTATGACCCTCACCGGCCCCTTCCAGCAGCTTCGGAATATGCTCTGCGAGGGCGCGTTTGTGAAGCAGGTGGACGGCGGCGAGGAAGGCTGGACCTATGACGACACGGTGTGGGGCCTGCTTCTGACGGAAGTTGCTGCCTATGCCTCTACGGATGATGCGGCGCCGGAATATACCGTGCTCATCCTCCCCACGGTCTGCGAAGAGACGGACGACGGTGTGCACTATGATATCGACTGGGAAGCGATCGACTGGGACTCTGTACAGTCGGAAGAGATGCGCTTTGAGAATGTCTACACCGCGCACGCCTACGAGCTGCAGCATGACGCGACCAGCCACTGGGATGAATGCGGCTGCGGCGATGTGCAGAACAAGGAAGCCCACAAGTACGGTGAGTGGAAAGTAAAGAAGGAAGCCACCGAGACGGCCGTGGGCGAGAAGGAGCATACCTGCACGGTCTGCGGCTATAAGGAAACGGCAGAGATCGCAAAGCTGACCAAGCCCGGTACCCCGGGAACCGGCGACAACAGCAATCCGGCACTGTGGTTCGCGTTGCTCGCTGTATCCGCTGCCGGTGCAGTCGGCACAGGCATGTACAGCAAACGCAGAAGAAGCTCTCGGGCAAAATAAACGGAACAAAACAAAAAACAGATAGCAAATACCCTGCAAGACTACAAAATCTTGCAGGGTATTTCTATGTCATAATGTATGTAATTCCGCAGAGCAGGGATACTGCCCTGCGATGTTGTTTTCGGTGTGAAAGCTATCTTTGCGAGAATTCCTATGTATCAAGCACTTGATACAATAAAAATTGAAACAAGCAATAAAACCGTTCGTGAAATAGTGGATGAAATAATGGCGCTTTGATACCGATAACTTCCAGATTGTGGAGATAATCGCACATTTGAATAAACACATAAACCTCTGTATAATTGTTGTAGAAACAAGAATACGGAGGTTTTTCTTATGAAATTCAAAGATGCAAAACGGTATCTTACCATAGATCGCAGTGAAATAAATACATATATCGGCTTAATAATAAAAGCTCGGAATAAATATATCGACGAGCATAAACCCGTTGAGGATATAGATGAGCTTCTCTGCAAGCTGTTCAAAATCAAGAGAAAGCTACGGGCGTAGCGGAAAGGAACGAAATGAATTACTATATATCCGACCTTCATATAGGTCATGCCAATGTGATAAAGTTCGACAACCGTCCCTTTACCAATGTTGACGAAATGAACGACGCAATTATCGCAAATTGGAACAGTCGTATTGAAAGCACCGATACCGTGTATATCCTCGGTGACTATATATGGGCAAAGGAAAATGAATGGGCACAAATTGTTGAACGCTTTAACGGAAACAAGGTGCTGATTCGCGGCAATCACGATCCGAGACAGTTCAGCAAAACGGTTCGCAATGTGTTTCAGGAAATAACAAATCTGAAGGAAATCAAGGACGACGGCAAGCATGTTGTAATGTGCCATTATCCGATTCCGTTCTTCCGCGCAGGCTTTGCGCCTAACGCATATATGCTCTACGGTCATGTGCATAACACACTGGAATATCAATATCTAAAGAAGCTCTGCCGTGAGGTCAAGGAAAATGCTACCGGTTACGGGACACCAAGCGGCAACTTCATCAATGTTGGCTGTATGATGCCGTATATGGACTACACGCCGAGAACGCTTGACGAAATCATTGCAGGAGACGCGGCGGATTTTAAAACAATTGAATAATCAACGGACATACGCCGGGCGGAACTAAAACCGTCCGGCTGTTTTTATACCCATTTTACATACCAGTCTTCCTGCTTGGATGGGTGAAATTAAAAAGAATCGAGGTGAAAGAATTGAAAAACGATGTAAGAAAGGTGGAGAAATTATCCACAGAAATGCGGGTAAACGATCTTCTATATATCTATCTGCAAGTGCTTTTTGCCGTTCTAATGGGACTGCGCAGAAGTGAAATTAATGGATTGAAATACAGTGATATTGATTTTGTGCGTCAAAAACTACATATATCAAGACGGTTAGGTAGAGCTGCAAATTGTGATGAAACTGATTTCGAACCAAAAACCAAAACCAAGCAAGAAATAAAGTTGAAAACACAATCAAGTGATAGAGTGCTGGACATACCGGACTTTGTCTTCGAGGAAATCTTGAAAGCACGGGAGCAATACGAGAAAAATAGAAGTAGGCGAAGTAAATCTTTTCAAGACTTAAATTATATTTGTTGTTCAAGTTATGGACGACCACGCAGTATGCAATATCATTTCAAGCCTTTTAAAGAAATCTTAAAAAACGATGGCTTGCCTGATATTCGATGGCATGATTTAAGGCATAGCTATGCCACTTTGTTATTAAAAAACGAATTCAACTTGAAGGCGATTTCTAAAATACTCGGTCATGCAAAAGAAATTGTGACTGAAGATATTTATATCAATAATCAAGAAATAATTGCGGACGGAATAGGTGAACTGAAAGACTATATGGAAGAGGTAATACCTGAAAAGTCAAGAGAATTTAATGAAAAGGAAAAAGTGTTTGATTATAGTGGCTTAGATGTGACTTCGGCGTTCGATAATTTAATAACATAGACACTACACAGGACAGTGGAATTAACGCTGTCCTTGTATTTACTTTTTGAGCTTTTTGTGTTATAATAAATCGATTAATTTTGTTTTGATTTATAATGAATTACGGAGTTTGATTTTGCTAGGCAAATAAAAAAATGTGACCAAAATTCGTGTAATGCCGTTTTGGGCACTTTTTTGAGTTGATTTTCAAGAAATTCTTACACGAATTTTTGGTTGATTTCTGGCGAATAGTAAACATGATGAGAGGGTGAGAATATGCCGGATAAATTTGTTTTACATTCAAATTACAAGCCGACGGGGGACCAGCCGCAGGCTATCGAAAAACTGACCGAAGGGGTTGAAAACGGCCTAAAAGAACAGGTTTTGCTGGGTGTTACAGGTTCTGGTAAAACCTTTACAATGGCAAATATTATCGCAAATGTAAACAAACCGACGCTTGTTCTCGCCCACAACAAAACACTTGCCGCACAACTTTGCAGTGAGTTCAGAGAATTTTTTCCTGAAAATGCGGTGGAATATTTTGTTTCCTATTATGATTACTATCAACCGGAAGCATATATTCCGAATACCGATACCTATATCGAAAAAGACAGTGCTATCAACGATGAGATCGATAAATTGCGGCATTCGGCAACCTCCGCTTTATCGGAGCGACGTGATGTGATTATCGTGTCCAGTGTTTCCTGCATTTACAGCTTGGGAAGCCCGATCGATTATCGGAACATGGTCATTTCTTTGCGTGCCGGAGGACAGATGGAACGGGATCAATTGCTAAAAAGGCTGGTTGGAATCCAGTATGAAAGAAATGATGTAAGCTTCATCAGAAATAAATTTCGTGTTCGTGGAGACGTGGTTGAAATCTTTCCGGCGTATTCGGGGGATACCGCTATCCGTGTGGAGTTTTTCGGGGACGAAATCGATCGAATCAGCGAAATCACGCCTTTGACCGGAGAGGTAAAAGCGGTTGTACAGCACGTCGCCATTTATCCGGCATCGCATTATATCGTACCGCCGGAGAAGCTCCATGATGCGATTGAAGTGATCGAGCAGGAACTAGAAGAGCGTGTGAAATACTTCGTGGACAACGATATGCTTTTGGAAGCGCAGCGCATTAAGCAGCGGACACAATATGATATTGAAATGTTATCCGAAGTCGGATTTTGCAAAGGAATTGAGAATTATTCCCGCATTTTGTCGGGACGGGCTCCCGGCAGTACGCCGTATACTCTGCTGGATCACTTTCCGAGTGATTATTTGCTGATGATCGATGAGTCTCATGTTACGGTACCGCAGGTCAGAGGCATGTATTTCGGTGATTATGCACGGAAAAAAACATTGATCGATTACGGCTTTCGTCTGCCTTCTGCCTATGATAACCGTCCGCTGAATTTTGATGAGTTTTACAGCCGGATCAATCAGGTGATTTATGTCAGTGCTACACCCGCTGAATTTGAGCGAAAAAACAGCAAGGTCATAGCGGAACAAATTATACGTCCTACCGGACTGCTTGATCCTGAAATTGAGGTAAAGCCGGTAGATGGACAGATTGAGGATTTGCTGTCTGAAATTAACCAGCGTACTGAAAAAGGAGAACGGGTGCTGGTTACGACGCTAACCAAAAAGATGGCGGAAGATTTGACCGAATTTTTGAAAAAAATGGATGTGAAAGTCCGTTATATGCATCATGATATCGATACCATCGAACGGATGGAAATTATCCGGGA
>JAQXIB010000053.1 GCA_029007575.1 Clostridiales bacterium
ATTCCATATCGGTAAATGTTTCTTGTTTCATTACCATGCACCACCATTGTTTTTGATGGTATTATTATACCATATCTGGAATCTATATGGTAGTGCGGATTAAATCAGAGGTTCCTTAAGATCATAGCAAAGCAAAGGCTGTTTTTCAGGTCAAATACCCCGATTGCAAAACAATGTTCATTGACATATCGGTTGAGCCAATACAGTAAAAACCAATAACCGATAAAATGGGAAGGCAGAAGCATTAACTGTTCGAAAGTAGAATTACCGAAGTAGTTTAAATGCACTTCACAAAATCGAAACAGCATATTTTGCAGTACAAACTTTTCCAAGCAAAATACAAGGATAAAAATGAATATTTGGAGTGCAGCGCCCAATAATACGTTTCTGAATGGTGTTTTTTGATATAGTCTCATGTTGTCCTTATTCCTTTTCTTGTGTTTTGAGCAGTCATACCAAATTCGGTTTTCTTTCCTATTTTATCATAGATTTTTTGTGTTGTAAATTACCTAAGTAGGTAAAAAGGGACAAGCAAGGACAATCCCCGCCGGCAGTATCGTTCCGGCGGGGATGGAATGTAATATTTACTTGTCTTCTCCGTAGTACGCTTTGATATATAGCTCTTTTAATTCACTGATCAGCGGATAACGGGGATTGGCGGGGGTACATTGATCCTCGTGCGCTTCGTCGGCAAGTTCATCTAAGCTGTCCATATAAACTTTTTCGTCAACACCGCATTCTTTGACGCTGCGTACTTCATTGACGGAGGCTTCCAAATCGCGGATCGCCTTGATCAGACTTTGCACGCCCTCTTCGGTGGTAGAGCAGGGAAGTCCCAGCATTTCTGCGATTTCGGCATAGCGGACATCGGCGATAAATTTTTGATATTTCGGCCAGGTTGCAAACTTTTTCGGCTTTTGCGCATTGTATTCGATCACGTATGGCAACAAAATGGCATTGGCACGGCCGTGAGGAATGTGATAAGCACTGCCCAGCTTGTGCGCAAGCGAATGGTTGATGCCGAGGAATGCGTTGGTGAATGCCATGCCTGCAATACAGGAAGCGTTGTGCATTTTTTCACGTGCTTCGCGGTCATTTCCATTGTCATAGGCGCGCTTGAGGTATTTGAATACCAGACGGATCGCATGGAGTGCAAGACCGTCGGTGTAATCGGAAGCAAGTACCGATACATAAGCTTCGATCGCATGGGTCAATACATCCAGACCGGTGTCCGCCGTGACTGATTTCGGAACGCTGAGTACAAACTGCGGATCAACGATAGCGACGTCGGGAGTCAGTTCATAATCGGCAAGCGGATATTTGATGTTTTTCTTTTTGTCGGTGATGACGGCGAAAGAGGTTACTTCGGAACCGGTGCCCGACGTGGTCGGGATTGATACCATCTGTGCCTTGGTGCCTAATTTCGGAAAGTGGTAAGCGCGTTTGCGGATGTCAAAGAATTTTTGGCGTAATCCCTCAAAGGAAGCTTCGGGGTGTTCGTAAAACAGCCACATACCCTTGGCGGCGTCCATAGCGGAGCCTCCGCCCAATGCGATGATGACGTCGGGTTTAAAATTGCGCATCATCTCTACGCCGCGCATAATGGTTTCTACGGATGGATCGGGCTCGACATCGGCAAAGATTTCGGCATGGCAGTATTCGGTACGTTTTCTTAAATAATGCAGGATCTTGTCCACGTTTCCAAGTTTTACCATCATTTCGTCGGTGACAATGAATGCGCGGCTGATATTCGGCATTTTTTCCAGATATTGGATCGCGTTGTATTCAAAATAAATTTTCGGAGGGACTTTGAACCACTGCATATTGATTCTCCTTTTGGCAATCCGTTTTACGTTGACCAGATTCATTGCGGATACGTTCGAGGTGGTGGAGTTTTTGCCGAAGGAGCCGCAGCCAAGCGTTAGCGAAGGAGTATTTTCGTTGTAGATATCGCCGATACCGCCCTGGGAAGAAGGAGAATTGACAATGATACGACCGACTTCCATTGCTTCTCCGTAAGCGGCGATGATCTCATCGTTCGTAGAGTGGATTGCGGCAGAATGGCCCAAACCGCCGTTGTGCAGCATCTCTTTTGCTCGCTCAAAGCCTTCCTTTTCATCTTTAACGACATAGTAAGCGAGAATAGGGGAGAGCTTTTCCTTGGAAAGCGGATATTTTTCCCCGACGCCTTTTAGCTTGGCGATTAGTATTTTGGTATCAGCAGGTACCGTCAGACCTGCCTGCTCCGCGATCCAATTTGCCGACTTGCCGACCAGATCGGGATTGACCGAGGTTTTACCTTCCGGAAACGCATAAGCTGTCAATTTCTTAGTTTCGTCTTCATTGAGAAAATAGCAGTTGTTCGCTTTCATGTATTTTTCAAATGCCGGCTGCAATTCCTTTTCCACGATAACGGCCTGCTCGGAGGCACAGATCATGCCGTTGTCAAAGGTTTTGGAAAGCATGATATCATTGCAGGCTTGTTCAATGTTGGCGGATTTTTCGATAAAGCAGGGAACGTTGCCGGGACCTACTCCCAATGCAGGCTTGCCTGTGGAGTAAGCGGCGCGTACCATGCCGGCGCCGCCGGTCGCTAAAATCAGCGCAACATCGGGATGATTCATCAGCGCGTTGGTGGCTTCCAAAGACGGATATTCGATCCACTGTACGCAGTATTCCGGAGCGCCTGCTGCAATTGCCGCGTCACGGACGATTTTTGCGGCTTCCACTGAGCATTTCTGCGCGGAAGGGTGAAATCCGAAAATAATAGGATTTCTTGCTTTAGCAGCGATCATTGCTTTGAACATGGTGGTGGAGGTCGGATTGGTGACCGGGGTGACGCCGGCGACAATGCCGACCGGCTCGGCAATTTGAATAATGCCCGAAAGCTCATCGTCATCAATGACACCTACCGTTTTCTGATTCTTGATATCGTGCCAGATGTATTCGGTAGCGAATAGATTTTTAATGATCTTATCTTCATATACGCCTCTGCCGGTTTCTTCTACTGCCAATTTGGCAAGACGGGTATGGTTGTCCAGTCCTGCCAGAGCCATTGCGTGCGCGATATTGTCGACCTGTTCCTGATCCAGTGCCATGTAAGCTTCGAGTGCTTTTTTTGCATTTTCTGCCAAGGTATTAATCATTGTATTGACATCTGCTTGTTTTGTTGCCATTATCAATTCCCCCATATTTTTTGTAGTTCGGACAGCATCTGTAAAAGGGTGCTGTCACTCTGAAAATCAAGATTGTTAATTTTCTAACAATAGTATATGTTATTTTTTTAACAATGTCAATAGATATCGTTAAAAAAATAACAATCTGTAATATAAAAAATCAGGGCGATAAAGTAAGCAATTTTATACAGTTTCTATAACCAAATAGAAAATGAGTGAAAAACAGAGAAAACATGTGTATTTATGAGTATTTAAAAGAATTTTTGAGATATTTTTGATTCTAAATGTGATTTGTGGGGATAATTACGTAAAAATTCGGGAAAATTCGGGTTGTTTTTGCAAAAAACTATTGACAATATGCGGAGAAAGACTTATATTATATTATGCTTGTATCACAAGTACCACATAGTGTCTTTGCTGTTATCGTCAGGTCACCGATCACAAAGATAACGATGGTTATTGTATTTGTAGGACGAAGACTCATCCTTTTCGTCTGACCAGCACAGCGTCGTATGCGCCACTGAACCTGCGGCTTGTCCGCAGCTAAAAAAGCCTTTTGCGGGCGGTGGTGTCAAAGGGCTGTGGGCAGTGCCGGTGCAAAGCCGCACTACTAAATCCGCAAAGGGGGATGCAATAATGAGCGATAAAACGATCATTAAATTAGAGAACTTGGTATTCAATTACGATGGAGAGCCGGTGTTGGATGGCATCAATCTTTCCATTCATGACAAAGAGTTTGTGACCTTTTTAGGGCCGTCCGGCTGCGGAAAAACCACCACGCTTCGGATCATCGGCGGTTTTATCTATCCGCACAGCGGCAATGTTTACTTTGACGGCAAGCTGATCAATGAGCTTCCGCCACACAAGCGTGAGGTCAACACCGTTTTTCAGCGGTACGCGCTTTTCCCACATCTGAATGTGTTTGACAATGTCGCATTCGGGCTGAAGCTGAAAAAGCTGGATAAGCGGGAAATCAACAAACGTGTGAAAGAAATGCTGGAAATTGTCAACCTGAAGGGGTTTGACAAGCGCAAGGTCAATCAACTGTCCGGCGGACAGCAGCAGCGTGTTGCAATTGCGCGGGCATTGGTGAATCATCCGAAGGTGTTGCTGTTGGACGAGCCTTTGGGTGCGTTGGATTTAAAGTTAAGAAAAGAAATGCAGTTGGAACTGAAGAAAATTCAGCAAAGGCTGGAGATTACTTTTATATATGTGACCCATGACCAGGAAGAAGCACTGACCATGTCGGATACGGTTGTGGTGATGAAAGACGGCGAGATTCAACAGGTGGGAACGCCGCAGGATATTTACAATGAGCCGACAAATGCGTTCGTTGCGGATTTCATCGGCGAAAGCAACATTATTGACGGCGTAATGATAAAGGATTGTCTGGTTTCGTTTAACGGGCATGAATTTGAGTGTGTAGACACCGGTTTCGGAGAAAATCAGCCGGTGGATGTTGTTGTGCGCCCGGAAGATATCGATATCGTTGCCTATGAGGATTCAAAGCTCCATGGCGAGGTGGAATCGGTGGTATTTAAGGGTGTCCATTATGAGATGACCATTGATTGCGAAGGCTTGAAATGGACGGTGCAGTCCACTGACAGTGCGCAGATCGGCAGTAAGGTTGGATTGAAATTCGATCCGTTTGACATCCATATTATGAAAAAGCTGTTCCCGTATGCCGAGAATTACCTAAAAGGCGTGGTGGTGGAGGAAAACACCATCGAATTTTTAGGCATTCGGTTTGAACGGGAGAATCTCGGCTTGCCGGTGGATACCGAGGTAAATTTAACGATCAGTCCCAAAGATATCGAAGTGGTTTCGGAAGACCACAGTGACAAAATCGTTTATCTGGAGTCGATGATTTATAAAGGCGCTTATAACGAATTTATCGTTTACACTGAGGGTGAGCAATTATTGTTCCACTCTCAAAACGATGAACAGGTGGCGACTGATATCGGTATCAAAATCAACTTTGACAACATTGTGATCTCCTTAAAAGAGCCGGAAAAGGAGGAGTAGCAATGAAATCAAAGCTGTCCGCTTTGCCATATATCATCTGGATGGCGGCATTTACGATTATTCCGCTGGTGTTAATTGTTGTGTTTGCGTTCACAACAGTCGACGGCGCTTTTACTTTTGAAAATATGGCTGAAATCGGCAAGCATATGCATGTGTTTTTGCTGTCTTTTCGGCTCGCCATTATTGCGACGGTCATTTGCTTTCTGGTTGGATATCCGCTTGCCTATCTTCTTTCGCGCGCAAAGCCGGTATCACAGCGTACGATGGTGATGCTGCTGATGCTGCCAATGTGGATGAACTTTCTGATCCGCACTTACGCATGGATGACGATTTTGGAAAACAACGGATTGTTAAACCGCCTGTTCGGATTGTTTGGCTTGGGGCCGTTTAAAATGATCAATACCGAGGGCGCGGTGGTGCTCGGTATGGTGTATAATTTCCTGCCGTTCATGGTGTTGCCGCTGTATACCATCATGATGAAAATTGATGTATCTGTGATTGAAGCGGCGCAGGATTTGGGCGCAAATTCCGTCAATGTATTTACAAGAATTATTTTTCCGCTGAGCGTGCCGGGTATCATTTCGGGCATTACGATGGTATTCGTTCCCTCGGTCAGCACGTTTATTATCTCCAAAATGCTGGGCGGCGGCGCCAATATGCTGATCGGTGACCTGATTCAGGAGCAATTTATCGGCGGAAGCTATAATCCGCAGCTTGGATCGGCAATGTCTTTGATCCTGATGGTCGTTATCTTGTTGGTCATGAGCGTGATCAACCGCATGGATGATGAGGATAAGGAGGGAATGCTGATATGAAAAAGCTGATATCCCGCCTTTATTTGGGGTTGGTGTTTGTTTTTCTGTATGCGCCGATCTTTGTTTTGATTGCCTATTCCTTTAATGAATCGAAAAGCCGTGCGCATTGGACCGGATTTTCATTAAAATGGTATGAACGGTTGTTTCACGATGAGGATATTATCAAAGCGCTGTTGGCATCCCTGCTGGTAGCAGTGATCGCTTCTATTTGTGCTACATTGCTTGGCACTGCCGCAGCGGTAGGCATATCGAATATGAAAAAATTGCCCCGTTCGGTCATGATTAACGTCACCTATCTGCCGGTGATCAATCCGGAGATCGTGATGGGTGTTTCTTTGATGCTGTTATTTTTGTTTTTTGAAAATACATTTGGCTTTATGAGAGGTATGTTTACGGTGCTGATTGCACATATTACCTTTAGTCTGCCTTATGTCATTTTAAATGTACTGCCGAAGCTCAGACAGATGGATCAGAATCTTTTTGAGGCGGCGCAGGATTTGGGTTGTACGCCGATGCAGGCATTTCGCAAGGTTGTTATCCCCGAAATTATGCCGGGCATTTTTTCCGGATTTTTGATGGCGTTTACCTTTTCACTCGATGATTTTATCGTCACCTTGTTTGTCAGCGGACCGAAGTTTACCACATTGCCGCTTGCCATTTATTCGATGACGAGGAGAAAGGTGAGCCCAAGCATTAATGCGCTTTCAACGATTATTTTTGCAGTCGTTTTAACCACATTAATTATTTATAATATTGTTGACGCAAAGCAACAGAAAAAGAATGAAAGGAAAGTAGCAAGATGAAAAAAATAATATCGATGGGCTTGGTTTTGACAATGCTGTTGGCGCTGTCAGTTTCCTTTACAAGCTGTAAAAAATATGCGGGAGAGGTCAACGTATATAACTGGGGCGAGTATATTCCCAAAGGGGAAGACGGCTCCATGGATGTTTTAAAAGAGTTTGAAGAGCGGTATAATATCAAAGTGAACTATAAAGAATTTGACAGCAATGAAACGCTTTACGCGGAATTAAAGCCGGGCAATACCAGCTATGATGTTGTGATTCCCTCTGATTATATGATTTCCAGAATGATCGAGGAGGATATGCTCGAGAAGATCAATTTTGAGAATGTGCCGAATTACAGCAAGATTATGGAGGATTACAAAAAATCCGAATATGATCCTACCGGAGAATACTCGGTACCTTATTCTTGGGGAACGGTCGGCATTATCTATAATAAAACCATGGTAAAAGAAACCGTTGACAGTTGGGATATTCTATGGGATCAGAAATATAAAGGAAATATTTTAATGTTTGATAATTCCCGTGACGCATTCGGTATTGCGTTGCAAAAGCTGGGATATTCGCAAAACACCACCGATGAAAAAAAATTGGAAGAAGCCGCGGCGGCATTAAAAGAGCAGAAACCGTTGGTGCAGGCTTATGTTATGGACCAGATTTTTGATAAAATGGGGAACGGGGAGGCCGCCTTGGCTCCGTATTATGCCGGAGACGCCATTACGATGATGGAGGAAAATCCGGATCTCGGCTATGCGGTTCCGAAAGAGGGAACCAATCGTTTCGTGGATGCGATGGTGATTCCGAAGGGGGCGCCGAACAAAGAAAATGCCGAAAAATTTATTAATTTTATCTGTGAAACTGATGTTGCTAAGGAAATTGTAGAATATATCGGTTATTCTACGCCGCATCAGGAAGCCTACGAACAGTTGGACGATGAAATCAAAAACAATCCGATTGCTTATCCTTCTGCGGATGTTTTGGCAAACACCGAATTTTTTATCAATCTGCCTGCTGAAATCAATAAAAAGATCCAAGATTTATGGGTAGAGATCAAAACTGCTAAATAAATGATTATTTCAAAATAATGCGATATCCCTTATTGCAGAAAAAGTCATTGTCTGCAATAAGGGATATATTTTATACTAAAATCTAATTGAAAGCTTTAATCGATTTCCGAGGATGCATTGTGTCAGAAAAGGCAGACGACGCCGCTGGGCTGACGCCCAGCAAGGAGGATAACGCTTTCTGGCGCAATTCAGACCGGAAAGAATGAAAGTATTTCATTAGATTTTAGTATTAGTATGAATATTTGCAGACAGGGGAGTCGTCTGCAAATAGGTGATGTTTCCGTATTTTTTGTAAAAATACAGGTCTTGCGGTAATATGGTATAATCAAGTTAGAAAGGAATGACGCTTTCTATGAAACGAATACCTGATATCATTACTTTTTTGCGTATTGCGGCGGCTGTGATGTTGTTGTTCACAACACCGTTTTCAATCATATTTTATCTGTTATATAGCTGGTGCGGCTTCAGCGATATACTTGATGGATACCTTGCACGAAAAAAAAGGTGGAGCAGTGATTTTGGAGCAAAATGGGATAGTTTTGCTGATATAGTCTTTGCTATCATAATGTTTATTGTATTCATACCGATTCTTGCGTGGACTCGTATCATTTTATACGGAATCGGTATTGTGATCGCCTTCAAATTGCTCTCGCTGATTATTGGGCTTGCTAAATTTCACACATTCGCATATATACATACTTATCTGAATAAAGCAACCGGTCTGATTCTGTTTAGTTTTCCGTTTTTGTATCCGATTTTAGATATGGGAATATTAGCGGCTGTATTATGGGTAACAGCTATTATCTCAGCAACAGAAGAATGCTTGATTTTAATCACTTCAACAACCTGGGACAGCAACAGAAAGAGTTTATGGAAAAAATAATGTTTTCTGAATGATATATGTAGCAATAGCTTTTGGCTGAGAGTAATCATAAAAATGCAACAAACAGCCTCCGGCAGCATAGCCGGAGGCTGTTTGCAGTAAACATTATAGGAAAGAGAGAAGATTAGCGAAAAGTGAGTAGCGTATCAGGCTTTTACTCTACATCTTGTAAAGCGTCATAGCCTTCTTCGCCGGTACGAACTTTGATAACATTTTCAACGTCATAGACAAAGATCTTACCATCACCGATGTGACCGGTATAAAGAACCTTTTTGGCTGTCTCAATAACCGTTTCAACCGGCACTTTGCAAACGACGATATCGATTTTGATTTTCGGAAGCAAAGTCATGTTCAGCGGAACACCACGGTAGTACTCCATAGCGCCTTTTTGCATACCGCATCCGAGTACCTGTGTTACCGTAATACCGGAAACGCCGATATCGTTTAATGCGAGCTTCAGTTCTTCGAATTTTGTTTGCTTTGTTACAATCGTAATTTTGGTCATCTTGACATCGCTTGCAAGCGATGCGTCCTTTGCCACGCGCTCTACCGGAACTGCTTGTGTCGGAGCAACCGGAGCGGTATCTTCCATCGTATCATTCGAGGATAATAAGCCGAACGAAGTTGTGCCGACCACCGGCGAGAAGTCTGCGTAAGCGCTGACCAAACCATGTTCTGTGCTGTCCAAGCCTTTGATTTCTTCTTCTTCAGATACCCGTAAGCCGATGGTATGCTTGAGAATCTGGAAAACAATAGTCATCGTAACTGCTACCCAAGCGATGACGGAAACAACGCCTAATGCTTGGATGCCTAAGAATTTGAAACCGCCGCCATAGAATAATCCCAAACCAACATCAGGGTTGTTGGAGAATAAACCGACCAATAAAGTACCGACAGCACCGCACATGCCGTGAACGCCGACAGCACCGACCGGATCGTCAACTTTCAAAATTTTATCAACAAACTCAATACCGAATACGACTACGAAACCGGCGATAATACCGATTACCGCTGCAGCCCAGGGAGCAACCGTGTCGCAGCCTGCTGTAATAGCGACCAAACCTGCCAATGTACCGTTCAAGGTCATGGATACATCCGGCTTTTTATAACGGATCCAAGTGATGATCATAACGGTCAAGGTAGCAACCGCGGCTGCAATGTTGGTCGTTGTGAAGATGAGTCCCATTGCTTCTACTGCACTGCCTTCTGCAGATACGGTAGAACCGCCGTTAAATCCAAACCAGCAGAACCAAAGAATGAATACGCCTAATGCACCGAGCGTTAAGCTGTGACCGGGAATTGCTTTTGGCTTACCGTCTTTGCCGTATTTTCCGATACGGGGACCGAGGATCAAAGCGCCGATGAAAGCGGCAACACCGCCGACCATATGTACTGCGGTAGAACCTGCAAAATCATGGAATCCGAGTTGTGCTAACCAACCGCCGCCCCAGATCCAGTGACCGGATATTGGGTAAACCACTGCGCTGATTACGGCGCTGTAAATACAATAAGAAATAAACTTGGTACGTTCTGCCATGGCACCAGAAACGATGGTTGCGGCAGTCGCACAGAAGACAGTCTGGAAAATGAAGAACGCATACTTCGGAATTCCTTCCGGTAATACAGAGGTATACGCACCTTGTGTAAACAGATCCAAACCACCGATAAACGCGCTGTTTCCTGCAAACATCAATCCAAACCCAAACAACCAGTAAATCGGTGTTCCGATACAGAAGTCCATTAGGTTTTTCATAATGATGTTACCGGCGTTTTTCGCGCGGGTAAAACCGGTTTCAACCATTGCAAAGCCGGCCTGCATAAAGAAAACCAAGGCTGCTGCAACAAGTACCCAGATGGTACTTACAGATGAAAATGACATATGAAGCCCTCCCAAAAAAAGATACTGAAAAGATAACAAAAAAGGCGCTGTGAGTTTATCACTCACAGCGCCTTTGCTGTTTATGTGCTTAGTATATACCTGCTTTTATTATTTGTCAATGCTTTTTTTAAAAAAAATATATATGTTTTTCATTTACTTAAATTATCAATGAATAATAGACAAAATACAACAAATCGTATTTCAAAAAATATATTTCTTGAAATACGATTGGAACAAAATATTCTTAAAGATATTGTGTGTCATGTGCAGAGAAATGATGATACGGCGAATTTATTTTACAGAATTTGTAAAACGGACAGAGCAATTACTCCGGGTATGCCCAATGCCGCCGATGTCCACAATGTGAAAAGATTTAGCGGCAGAATAATACCCGCTGTTAGAAACAGCATTTTTGCTCCAATGAAACTGCATATGCCGGAGATACTTCCGAATAAAGCGCTTTTGACCGGATGTTTCTGTTTTGCGTAAAAAAACAGCATAACCATTGTAATACAACATAAAATAACGAGGATGATGATTTCTCCTGATTTCATATCGTTGTACCTCCGTCACTGGATGGCAATTAGTTTTGGATCAGTGTTTCAAATTGTAAATGGTTGACATTTTGGCTTTTAGCTTTTTTAATCAAATAGCGATATCTTGCTTCCAACGCTTCCATTTCAAAGATGCAGGATTCCGTTAAATCAAAATCAGTATATAAATCAAACCGGTTTTGTACATTACGCAGTTGCTCTTTGACAGTGTTGATTTCTGTGATCACATCATCTTTTTTTACAACTGCGGATTTGCTTTTTGTTTTTGTAGCGTAAATGGGTTTTAAAAAGGTTTGCAAGATTCCTTCCATAGGTCAACACTCTCCTTTGCGCAAATATAATAGCGTAAAAGATCTTTGGCATTGCAGTGACATCATCATATGAATCCTTTCTTTCCTTTTGCCCGCCTGCTTGAAAAGCAAAAGAGCAAAACAGAAGGGGAACTCCCCCTATTAAAATTCTATGTAGTAAGGATTGGCAAATATACAATAATTATACAATTGGCTGAGATTTATTTCAAAAGCAAAGGTTATTTTTACGGTACGCGGAACATAATAATTTTATACTGATATTTTCGTTTTTGCCTCTATAAAATCAATCAGATCACTGCAAAAGGAGGATCTATATGATTACTTACAAAAAAGTAATGAAACGTTATTGTCCATCACGGGAACATAATGTTGAAATTGAAATATCACGCCATCAGGACGGGCGAATTACCGAAAAATGCTTGCAGAAAAGCTGTGAAGTGCAAAAATGCAAAGTTTGCGGAAGCAATCATTTGTATTAAAACAGGCAGGAAACAATTTGTTTCCTGCCTGTTTTAGCACGTCGCACTTTTCCGACACGCTAAAAGGAGTTTGTGCAATACACAAACTCCCTAAAAACTTATTATTTTGCAATGATTTGAATATCGTTTTCATCTGCGGTGA
>JAQXIB010000054.1 GCA_029007575.1 Clostridiales bacterium
AGAACGGCGCATATCTCATCAATGATGAGGAAGCCGCTAAGGTTTTGAAAACCGTTATGGTCGAAACAGAAAAAGGCTTGACCATCAACAAAAACTGGGTTGGCAGAGATGCAAAGAAAATTCTGGCTGCTGTCGGAATTGAAGTAGGGGATGACATCCGCTGCATCATTTATGAGACCACAGCAGATCATCCGTTTGTACAGCATGAGTTAATGATGCCGATTTTGCCGATCGTAGCGGTAAACGATATCGATGAGGCAATTGAAAAAGCGGTTCAGGCAGAGCATGGCAATCGTCATACTGCGCATATGCATTCTAAGAATGTGGACAACTTGACCAAGTTTGCCCGTGCGGTAGAAACGACCATCTTTGTAAAGAATGCTCCGTCCTATGCCGGCATCGGCTTCGGCGGCGAAGGACATACTACTTTCACCATTGCCGGACCTACCGGAGAGGGATTGACTTCTGCCCGCAGCTTTACCAGATTGCGCCGCTGCGTCATGACGGAATCATTCAGAATTATATAAAATCCATCGTAATGCCAAATGCATTACAGAAAGAAGAGGTTTCATATGCAAGTTAATGAACAAGATATTCAAAATATTGTTCGTTCCGTTTTGTCTGAAATGACCTCATCCAAACCACAGGCAAGTTCTTCCGGATCTATTCCGAAAACCGCTAAGGTTTCGATGTTGACCGGCGAAAGAAAAATGGAAATCATGGAATTTCCGATTCCCGAAGTCGGCGATGATGAAATCTTGGTTAAGGTCGAAGGTTGCGGTATCTGCGGTACGGATGTACACGAATGGAAAGGCGATCCCTTCGGAATCATACCGGTTGTATTGGGACATGAGGGAACCGGAGAGGTTATTGCTCTCGGTAAAAATGTTAAAATCGACTCCGCCGGCAATCCGATCAAAGTCGGAGACAAATTGGTTACCTCGGTAATTAGCTGCGGACATTGTAACTCCTGCATGCTCCATCCGGATCAGCCTCATCTTTGTGAAAATCAGGGTATTTACGGCTTGATTCCGAATAAAAATCAAGCATTAAACGGTTGGTTTGCTTCTCATATGTTAATCAGAAAAGGTTCTACTTTTTTTGTAGTCAGTGAGTTAAACCTGAACCAAAGAATGCTTTTGGAGCTTGCGGCTGTTTGTGTTCATGCAATCGGACGTGCGCAATCCACAGGACTGCTGCATTTTAACAGCAAAGTATTGCTGCAGGGATGCGGACCGGTTGGTTTGATGATGACTGCGGTATTAAAAGCAAACGGAATCAACTATATTATTGCATTAGACGGAGATACCAAGCGTCTGGAGATGGCAAAACGTCTCGGAGCAACAAAAACAGTAAACTTCAAAGAGATTCCGGATTTGGATGCCAGAATTGCGGATGTCAAATCAGTAACCAACGGTGTTGGAGTTGATTTTGCATTCCAATGCACCGGTGCGCCGCAAGCAGCAGCGGACGTTTATAAATTTATTCGTCGCGGCGGCGGATTGTGCGAAATGGGCTTCTTTGTAAATAACGGAGATTGCACGATTAACCCGCACTTTGATTTGTGCAATAAGGAAATTAACCTGGTCGGTTCTTGGACTTATGGCGCACATGAATATCCGACAACCATAGCTTTCTTGAAACAGGCTGAATTCATGGGATTACCGATAGAAGATCTGATTACACATCGTTTCCCGCTGGATAAGATGAACGAGGCGATGGAAGTTAACGTTTCGATGCAAGGAATTAAAATTGCATACGTTGCCGAATAATCAGGATGAGGTGAATTATGGCACTTGGTTTAATTGAGGTTTACGGTTTCACTACTGCGATTGTGGTAGCGGATGCGGTTGCCAAAGCAGCTGAGGTAAAGATTGTCGCTCTTGATAACAACAAACCTTCTCCGGAGGTACTGAAAACAGTATCGGTTCCGTTGGTTATGATTGTGAAGTTTGAAGGCGACGTTGCCGCAGTGGAACAGGCAGTCGAAGCCGGAATTGCCGTAGCCAAAGAGCGCAAGATGTTTATTACTTCTCATGTGATTACACGACAGGAAAGCGACACCGAAAAACTAGCCAGACGCAATGCGTTGGGTAGAGATAAATTAAGAAACAATAATTAATTTAATGAAGGAGAATAGTGTTATGTTAGAAGCATTAGGAATGGTAGAAACAAGAGGTTTGGTAGCTGCAATTGAAGCTGCCGATGCAATGGTAAAAGCTGCAAACGTTACTTTAATCGGAACTGAGAAAATCGGATCCGGATTGGTAACCGTGATGGTTCGCGGCGATGTCGGCGCTGTAAAAGCTGCTGTTGAAGCAGGTGGAGCTGCCGGTTCTCGTCTGGGTGAGATCGTTGCTACACACGTAATTCCGAGACCGCACAACGACGTAGAGAAAATTTTGCCGATTATAAAATAATGAGGTGAATCCCATTGGAAAAAGCAATTGCACTGTTAGAGGTGCAAGCACTTACAGCGGCGATTGAGGGCTTGGATGCTATGCTGAAAGCTGCGAATGTGCGGTTGGTACACGTTGAAAAAAGACTGGGCGGACGCTTGGTCACAATAGTGGTAGACGGTACCGTATCAGATGTTACTGCCGCCGCCGAAGCAGGAAAAGTAGCTGCTGCCAAAGTGGGAGTCGTTTGTTTATGTGAGGTTATTCCCCGACCACATCCGCAAATTGTCGAGTTGTTATATACAGATGATATATCATAATGCAAATATCCTCTGTTAACAAAAGGTGAATATTTATCTGCCCCGATATGGGGCAGATAAATGAATTTTTAAAGGAAGGATTGTCTTTCATCGTCTTTTCGATGAAAAGCAGGTCAAGTCATATGGCTGATAACGAAAAAACGACCAAAGCTTCCGAATCCACTCAGACAGCTTCGACGAAATCAGCAGGAGCTCGTCCGCCGAAGGCGGCACGTCCTCAAAAGGCTTCTGCGGGAACTGTCAAGGAAGCAATTGCTGCTCCGGCTAAAGCGGTTACTAAAACCACTCCGGGCAGTGCAAAAAAATCGTCATCGGCGGGTGCTGCAAAGCCGGCGCCTGTTGAAAATAATAATAGTACACAAAAAATCTTGAAGGAGGATCATAAAATGGAAGCATTAGGAATGGTAGAAACAAGAGGTTTGGTAGCTGCAATTGAGGCTGCCGATGCAATGGTAAAAGCTGCAAACGTGGCTCTGATCGGAACTGAGAAAATCGGATCCGGATTGGTAAGCGTGATGGTTCGCGGCGATGTCGGCGCTGTAAAATCTGCTGTTGAAGCAGGTGGAGCTGCT
>JAQXIB010000055.1 GCA_029007575.1 Clostridiales bacterium
TTCCCACGTGAGAATAACAAGCTGATCAACCGTCGCAAGCCTTTGTGCTCCGGCAAGCGTAAAGCGGCGTCCTGCTCCAGGATTTTTTTGGCCAATTGCTGCGTCTCTTTCAAAACTTCCATGTCCGCAGCCATATCGGCAATCTTCAAATCCGGCAAGCCGTGCTGTCTGGCTCCGAAAAAATCCCCCGGTCCACGCAGCTTTAAATCTTCCTCGGCAATACGGAAGCCGTCACTGGTTTCGCAAAGTGTTTTTAGCCGCTTTCTGTTATCATCGCCGGTGTTATCAGAAATCAGAATGCAATAAGATTTTTCGCTGCCACGACCGACCCGTCCGCGCAGTTGATGAAGCTGAGATAATCCGTATCGCTCCGCATTTTCAATCATCATGATCACGGCGTTAGGAACATCGACTCCGACTTCAATGACGGTGGTAGAAACCAACAACTGGGTTTGTCCCCGCTTAAAACGCTCCATAATGGCGTCTTTGTCTTTTGCCTTTAATTTGCCGTGCAATACTTCTATACTGCAGCCTTTTAGCACTCCTTTCCTCAGTGCTTCCGCATATCCGGTTACCGATTTCAGTTCACTTTCTTCTTCCCCGGCAATCAACGGACAGACAATATATCCCTGTAAACCGTTGTCCAGCTTTTCTCTGATGAAGTGCAGGGCGCGTTCCCGCTTCTTTCCGGTAATCGCCATCGTATCTATCTTTTGCCGGCCTGCCGGAAGTTCATCGATCACCGAAATATCCAAATCTCCGTAGATAATCAGCCCTAATGTGCGGGGGATTGGTGTCGCAGACATGACTAAAAGATGCGGATTTTCTCCTTTCGCCGCCAGCTTGCTCCGCTGTACAACGCCAAACCGATGCTGTTCATCAGTGATCACTAATCCCAACCGGTCAAACTGAACACTGTCCTGTATCAACGCATGAGTGCCGATAATAATGTCATATTCTCCGGCAGCAATTTTTTCGGTTTCCTTTTCCTTGACCGACTTTGTCAAAGAGCCTGTCAGCAGGCACACCCGTATTCCCGTATTTTCAAAAGTTCTGCAAAAAGTATGGTAATGCTGTTCGGACAAAATCTCGGTCGGCGCCATCACGGCGGTCTGATAGCCGTTTTTCGCCATGAGATAGCCGAGTGCCGCCGCAACCATCGTTTTACCGCTTCCGACATCGCCCTGTACCAAGCGGTTCATCGGCACCGTCTGATGAAAGTCCTCCACACAATCCGAAATGGCGCGTTTTTGTGCCCCGGTGAGCGCAAACGGCAGTAACGTTTCAAAACCGCTCCAATCGAAATCCTTGACGGTCACGCCGCTTTGCTCACGGTTGCGGTTCTTCAACAAAAGCATACCTAACTGCAACGTCAGCAGCTCCTCAAAGATCAGCCGCTTTCTGGCGGCTTCCAACGCATTTTGATTTTCCGGAAAATGGATATTGTGTAAAGCAAAATTGAGATGGCACAAACCATATTTCTCGGTAATATCCGCCGGAATCGGATCAAACACAGTTCCATCGATCAACCGCAAACCCGTTTCAACCACAGAAGCGATCATCTTGTTGCTTAGCCCCTCGGTCAGCGAGTAAATTGGCATCATCTTCATCTGCTCAGTATAAGGCACAAAAGAAGGAGCGTTCATCTCCCTTTTGAATAGATTCCCGGTCACTTTCCCGTAAAACACATATTCCTGTCCCAATTGAAGAGCCTCATACATATACTTGCTGTTAAAGATGGTAATAACCATGTCTGTCTCATCATCGGTGACAAAAACCTTATACAAGGATAATCCCTTGCGGATTCGGGATTCGGGCGACTTTTGGTATACCCGTGCGCGAACCACATTGTTCTCTCCGATTACGGTTTGTGCAATCGGCAGATACTCCGTATAATTAATATATCTCCGCGGATAATAACGCAAAAGGGAGTAGATGGTATCTACTCCCAATTTATGAAACTGTTCGGCACGCTTGGTACCTACACCTTTGAGCGCAACTATCGGCGATTTCAAAGAAACTGAATCCGGCATACGTTCCCCTTCCTGCAAGAAACATCTGCATATGAAATCCGTTTATTCTACCGAAACGATATAATAGTAGACCGGCTGTCCGCCGTTGATCAGATTGATTTCCACCGAATCACCGAGCTTGGCGGAAATCGTTTCATAAGCTTTCTCTGCCTGCGCATCCGATACATCGGCGCCGTAGATCATGGTCACGAAACTGGAGTCCCGTTTAACCAGCGATTTGATCAGTTTATACACCGCCTTGGTAATATCCTTTTCGGTAAAGGCAAGCTTTCCGTTCTCCAAAGCTAAAATCTCGCCCTGCTTGATATTGTGACCGTCATAATCGCTGTCGCGCGCTGCAAAAGTGATCTGCCCTGTCTGAACCTCGGCAAAGGCGTTGGTCATATTCACACGGTTATCGGTATAGGTAGCATCGGGATCAAAGGCAAGCATCGCCGTTAAGCCCTGCGGTATCGTTCTGGTCTGCAGTACACAAACCCGACGGTCTGCCAGCTTTGCCGCCTGCTCCGCGGCCATAATAATGTTTTTGTTGTTCGGCAGCACAAATACCGTTTCCGCCGGCGTTGCATGGATCGCACTGAGGATGTCCTCGGTGCTGGGATTCATTGTCTGACCGCCGCTTACGACCTTATCCACGCCTAAATCGGTAAACAGCGACTGCAATCCCTGTCCTGCGGCAACCGCCACAAAGCCATAGGCTTTTTCCGGATCAACCGGTTGATAATCATTCTCCTGCGCCGATTGTTTGGCTTCATACGCCTTGGTTTCATGCTGCTCCCGCATATTGTCTATCTTCATGTTGGTCAGATAACCATATTTCAACCCCTCTTGGAGAGCGTTTCCGGGATTATCAGTATGCACATGGACCTTAATAATATTGTCGTCGTCTACTACCACCGCGCTGTCGCCGATGCTTTCCAAATAGGCGCGGAGCGCTACCGGACTTTTGGCATCCGGAGATTTATTGACGATAAATTCGGTACAATAAGTAAAAGTGATCTCACCGTCAAATTCAGCGGCAGCATTTCCTTTTGCGCTTTCCGCTTTCTTGTCCTGCGCCGCCTCCGAAGGAATCATTTTTCCGTCCTTCAGGACACTGAGCATCCCCTCGAAGATCAGCACCAAGCCTTTTCCGCCGGCATCTACCACGCCTGCTTTTTTTAAGACCGGCAGGATGTCGGGAGTAGTCGCCAAAGTTTCTTCGGCAGTCTTGAAAATGCATTCAAATATTTCCACAGGATCATTGGTTTGACGCGCCAGCTCAGCCGCTTTTTCCGACGCCACTCTAGCCACCGTCAAAATGGTTCCCTCGGTCGGCTTCATCACCGCTTTATAAGCAGACTCTACCCCGCTGGTCAACGCCTCCGCGATATCAACGCCGTTTGCCGTTGTTTTATCCTTTAGTCCTTTGGAAAATCCACGGAACAACAGAGATAAAATAACGCCTGAATTTCCTCGCGCGCCCCGCAGCAATGCCGCTGCCGCCTTGTCCGCCGTCAGCGCTACCGTCGGGGATTCCAGTCGTTCCAACTCTCTTGCTGCTGCGTTGATGGTCATGGACATATTGGTTCCCGTATCGCCGTCCGGTACCGGGAATACATTTAACTCATCGACCTCTTGTTTATGATTCGTGATATGATTTGCGCCCGAAATAAACGCATCACGAAGAAGCTGTCCTGTAATCACTTTATGAAGCACTCCTTAATCGTTCAATCTTTGTCGCAGGCAAAATGCCGGCAATCTATCAGCGTGCTTCCCCTTTCGGACAAGCATCGCCGTAACAGAGCGGCCGTCCTTGCGCACCGCACCGCTCCGATCATTTCCTATTTTACGGTCATGGAATCCACAAACACATTGACCCGCGCCACGCTGATCCCGGTTGCTTCCTCTACCACATAACGAACCTTATGAATAATGCTCTTGACGATAGCTGAAATATTGGTTCCGTAATTGACAATGATATGCAGTTCGATAATCAGCTTCGACTTTTGATATTTAATTTTCACTCCCCGATTGGAAGGATGTCTGCGCAGCTTGTTCAACAAACCCTGAGCCGCATCTACCTCTGACATAGCCGCAACACCAAAGCAGCTGACAACCGCGTCGCTGACCAAACTCTCAAAATACTCGGTAGAAATATCTATCTTACCAATATGGTTCTGTAATCTTATCATTTCAATCACCATTCCTTTTTTGAATTTGCCTCGGTATTGTAAACAAATCGACCTTTAACCCCATGTTTCCAGATTATAATATATATCCGACACCGATGTTTTCATATCAGTGCTGATGTTCCGATTATAGACCAAAATCCCGCTGCGGAACAGCAAAGGCATAAACGGTGCCTCCTGCTGAAATGCCGTCAAAAAGTCGGCATAAGTTCCGGTCGCGTCCAAATAGCTGCGATAAGCAGTCAGCAAAGCATCACTGCGCGAACCCTTGAGAATATCGGAATTTTCCAATATCGGCCGCAGATCCATATTATTCAGCAGCTTCATTTCACCGATATACAAATCATATTTGCCCGACTTGACAAAAGCCGTATAAGTGGCAAAAGGCTCCTCGCTGACAGTCACTTTTAATCCGACGGCAGCCAGCATCTCGCGGATCAAACCGCCTGCCAGCTTTTTATAATTATTATCCCCATTGACCAATAAAGTCAGCTCAATCGGTTTGCCGTCTGCTAAGCGATAACCGCTTGCATCCTTTTCGGAATAACCCGCCGCATCCAAGAGCTGGTTTGCCTTGGCTGTATCATACTGCATCAATTGGTCGGCTGTTACCTGCATTTGTCCGCCGATCAACGGATGGATCGGCATATTTGCCTGAGCGCCTCTGCCCGCAAAGCCTTTATAGAACACCGTTCCGCGGTCTATGGCACAAACGATCGCCTGGCGGATTTCGGCGCTGTCCACAAAGCTATGGGTTGCATTAAAGCCAAGGTAAACCATATTATTCAAGATTACCGATGTGCTCAAAGCGCCGGCGCTGGACAGTTCACCTTTGCTTAAATCCGAAAAGGTTGCCGAGAGCGTGCCCGTCTTGATCCCCGAAAGCATCGCCTCATTGTCCGGCATGGATATCAGGGATATTTCGGTTTGCTTTGGGGCATTGCCGCGAAAATGTTTGGCGTTGTATACCAGCTTCGCAGTGGTTTCGGTTACCTGCGCAACGTATCTTCCGCTCCCCACCGGCAAATCTTGATCGCCGGTGTCTTTTTTTACAATCGGAAAATCAAGAAGATTCACAAACAGAGGATCAGCCGTTTTTAGCTGAAATATGACCGTATTCTTAGAGCCTGACACCGACGCGATATTTGCAAGCGCCGCGCTGTACCGCGAAGTACTGCGCGCTTTATTGCAGGAATAGACAACATCCTCTGCGGTGACGGCGTTTCCGTTTGCAAACTGCAAATTGTTTCGCAGCACCGCCGTACACTGAAGCCCATTGAGTTTAACCTCCTGAGCCACGACCGGTTCCGGCTCATACTTTTCATTCAGCCGAATCAGCCCATCATATAACACCGGCATCAGCGCAGTATTGGCGACCGTCTTAACCTTAAAAGGATTTAGGCTGTCGCTTCCGTCATAGGGCAGAACGATGGTATGCGGCTCTGTTTCGGAAACGGTAGATGTAACCTCGGAAACTGCGGAAGAAAGATGATCGCTCAGCTCGGAAAGATCGGCTTTACAGCCGAATAAAGGCAATGTACCAATTATAACCGTTACCAGTAATAAAATCAACCTTTTTCCCACAAATTCACCCACAATTCCATAAAATCGGTAGCGCGTCAAACGCTCGTGCGTGCTCCTCCGTCTAATATTCTCCGCTATCTTGCCTCTACGATCAACTTGATGGCTGTCTTTTCTTCGCCATTGATATCCACGGTACCGAACGCAGGAATACATATGGCATCAATGCCGGAAGGAGCCAAATATCCCCTGGCAATCGCCACCGATTTGATTGCCTGATTTGCCGCACCGGCTCCGACCGCCTGAATCTCCACCGCACCGTTTTCACGAACTACACCGGCAATGGCGCCTGCAACTGAATTCGGGATAGAATGAGCAGAAACTTTTAAAATGTCCATAACTGTTTTTCCTTTCTGACTATCAATGCAAAATCATCTATTGGCATTACAATTTTAAAATCATCGCGGTGATATACGGTGAGTTTTTGATTTCCGAAGAACAGGCAAGGTTTGATTTGTTCATTAGATATCACTTTATATTTTATACCATTTTTATAAATTTATCAAGCAAAATCGCAAATAAATTCGCCGTTTCTCTTGCTAAACGATCATTTTTCCCATAATCTTCGCCCGACAGGATCAAATGCCGTTTCAAACACACAAAAAAGGCACACGCAATCGTGATTGCGTATGCCCGTTGCCTTGCAGAGAGGACAATACCATCCGAAATTCAGCACGAAATGCGCTCAATGGCACGGCATTTTCCGGCTTTCTCATCCATGTCCAGCAAGACGCCTTGCATCATACAAGGTCCCTCCGCTGTTTCAAACCTGGTCGGAATGTGCAAACGCATCCGCTGTATGACGCATTCGGGACGAACGCCCAGCACCGAATAAATCGGCCCCGTCATGCCGACATCGCTGATAAACGCTGTACCCTGCGGTAAAATCTGTTCATCCGCCGTTTGCACATGGGTATGCGTGCCGAGTACCGCCGCCACTTTTCCGTCCAAATAATATCCCAATGCGCCTTTTTCTCCGGTTGCCTCCGCATGGATATCCACGACATACGCATCCGCTTCCACCTCGGCAAGAATGCGGTCAACCGCCTCATACGGGCATCCTACCGGCTCCATAAAGGACTGTCCCAACAGATTGATCACACAGATGCGATAACTCACCGTTTCATACAGGTAATATCCGGCGCCGGCACATTCGGGACGGAAATTTGCCGGGCGGATCAGCGCCGGACGTTCCTCAAAATAATCCAGTATTTCCCGCCGTTTATAAACATGATTTCCTGTGGTGATCACATCTACACCGCTGTCAAATAAAAAATCTGCCGATTTCGGCAATATGCCGTTGCCGACCGCCGAATTTTCCCCGTTGGCTATCACCATATCCACCTGATGCTCCCGCTTGAAAGCAGGCAGCTTTTGCCGCAGGTAATCGCAGCCTATCTGACCAATGACATCCCCTATCATCAACAGTTTCAAATCAATCTCTCCATTCTAAAGCAACGGACTGCTTCGCGTATCGGAAACAGTCCCTTTTGTCAGCTTATTCGCATGCGGCAATAAAACCGCCGCCGACTACAATATCTCCATCGTATAACACGACCGACTGCCCTTTGGCAGTGGCGCGCTGCGGTTGGTCAAACCGCACCTCCGCCCGATGATCCGCCAAAGGCAAAACCTCCGCATCGCACGGGATCGCCATCGAACGGATCTTTGCCTGCAATTTCGCGTGCTCCAGCGGTCTGCCGCTGACCGTTGTCGTCTGCTCTAAGATCACTTTGGAAAAATACTCATTTCCGCTGTCCGCTAAGTAAATGCGATTGGTTTTCGCATCAATCTCCCGAATAAAAACCGGACGTCCCAACGCGATTCCTAAACCCTTGCGCTGCCCGACGGTATAGTGAATGATACCGTTATGCTTGCCGCAGGGCATTCCTTCCGGCGATATAAAATCGCCCTGCGCCGATTTTCCGTAATGCCGTTCGATATAACCGGCATAATCGTTGTCCTCAATAAAACAGTTTTCCTGACTGTCCGGCTTGCTTGCCGCAGAAACACCGAGTCTTGCCGCAATGGCACGCACTTCATCCTTTTCCAGCTCCGCCAACGGAAAAAGCAACCGTGACAGAATACGCTGATCCAACCGATACAACATATAGGACTGATCGCGCTTGGCTGAGTCGCCTTTTTTGAGCAGAACCTCACCGTTGCGCCGTTCCAGTTTTGCATAATGCCCCGTTGCGATCCAATCATATCCCAACTCATCCGCCGTATCCACCAGCGTTTTAAACTTCACCGTCGGATTGCAGATGATACAGGGATTCGGCGTTCTGCCGTTTCGGTATTCCCCCGCGAAATAGTCGATGACATTCTTTTGAAATTCCGCCGTCATGTCCCGCACATAGAGCCGGATTCCTAAAGAGTCCGCGCTTTCCTGCGCCGCTTTTACGGTATCCTCATGCGCCGGAGACATCTTCAGCACCAGTCCCGCGACCGTATATCCCTGCTCTTTCAGCAGATGAACGCAAACCGTACTGTCCACCCCGCCGCTTAACGCGACCAATACCTTTTTGCCTGTCATATTATAAATTGTGGCAGGCTTCGCATTCCGAAATCTCGCCTACGATCGGAGTGGGATCAATGCCCTTGCGCTGATAATAATCGGCAAGTGCGCTTTTGATTGCCTGTTCCGCAAGAACGGAGCAGTGAATTTTGGTTGCCGGCAGTCCGTCCAGCGCCTCCACTACCGCTTTGTTGGTCAGCTTCAAGACCTCGTCGATCGGCTTACCTTTGATCATCTCGGTCGCCATCGAACTGGTCGCAATAGCGGCACCGCATCCGAAGGTTTTAAACTTCACGTCGGTGATCACATTATCTTTTATTTTGATATACATTTTCATGATATCGCCGCATTTTGCGTTGCCGACCTCGCCGATCCCGTCGGCATCGGCAATCTCACCCACGTTGCGCGGATTCGCAAAATGATCCATTACCTTTTCACTGTATAACATACTCATCTGTTTTTCCTCCTTAAAACCACTTAGCCTTCCCAAACCGGCGACATTGCCCGCAATTTTGCAATAATCGGTGGGAGCTTTTCCAATATATAATCCACGTCTTCCTCGGTGTTTTCGTCCGAGAAAGAGATTCTGAGTGAACCATGCGCAAGTTCATGCGGCAATCCGATCGCCATTAAAACATGGGAAGGATCCAGCGAGCCCGAAGTACAAGCCGATCCGGAAGAAGCACAGATGCCCTCCATATCCAGCAGCAGCAACATTCCCTCGCCTTCGATGCCCTCGAAG
>JAQXIB010000056.1 GCA_029007575.1 Clostridiales bacterium
TTTTCTCTTTCAAAAAAAAGAAAGCTAAAATCGCTCCGATCGCCGGAAAGACAGCACTGGCCACAGCACCGATAGACGCTCCCATATACTTAATGGCCAAAACATATCCCGTCATGCCGATCGGTCCGCCGATCACCGCAGCGACAGCAACAAATTTTCCGCTTTTGGTTTTAAATGCCCTCCAAACATTTTTTAGATTTCCACGTGCCCCATTAAAAATAGTCGCCCAAATCGCAGAGAAAAAATCATGAATAAAAGTACTTACAAACGGAGCCAAAAAGATTGCCTGCTCGGTGGAAACAAAAGGTGTCATTGACAACGCGATTCCCAGAATAACTGTCTCAAGTGCCCACGTAATACCCGCTATAATTCCGTAACTCATTTTCATCTTCCCTCTTTCTCTTATATGTTAGAAAATTCTTTCATATTTTTCTTCAGTCTTTCATATCTCTCTGTCGCCCAGTCTTCCATCGGCTGTCCGTCATACGGCACTCTGGTTTTAGCCCACAGCGTCCACAGATAATCCACATACAGCTTATTGGCAAGAAAATGTTTCCAATCCGAAAGCAACGGTTTTCTTTCGAGGTACTCACTCAAAAGCATTTCATCATGACAATGTTCATATGATGCTTCAATAGAAAGATCTGCCAGATCCCAGATGCCGTCATTCATTCCGGCGTACTCCCAATCGATCAGATACATCCGTTCCTTACCGGACATGATCCAATTTTCACACAAAGCATCATTATGGCAAGGCACTTTTTTGATGTCACAGATCGCGTCAACTTCTGTTTTGATCTTCATTACTTCCGCTTTCACTTGGTCATAGTCCGGGTACATACTGACATTGTTGTCCGATATGATTTTTTCATATCCTTTCGCCATATCAAAAACCTCAAACGGAATTCCCGTATCAACATTGCTGCTGTGAAGTTTTCTGAAAATAGCTGCCGCTTTGTCGATATGATTCTTTTCCCGCATCGTTTCCGCCGACATGGTTTCGGCATCAGGAATAAACTCCGTCACCTTGGCTCCTTCATCTCCAAAATACAGCAACGGGGCATCGATTCCCAATTGACATGCCAACTGCGTGCTGATCTTCTCGTCATTGCGGACAATCAACTCCTCCGTTCCCTCTCCGGGGATACGAACCACATACTGTCTGCCGTCGGCGAACCCGACCTTATAGGTACGGTTGGTCAGTCCGCCCATGCGTTCCATCTCGGTATAATCGGATTTTCCCAATACATCTTGCAGTAGCTTTCTCACTGCACTCAAGTCTGCTGTTACGATTTCTTTAGCCATTTGATCTCCCCCATACTTTTGTCTTATAATCATATCCATATTGTACAGAGTCGTAGACAAACTCAAATCCAATTGCTTCTGTTCCTATCGGATCTTTGATTGCACGAATCTGGGATATTTCGGACTCGGAGCAATTTAATTCCAGCGCTATCTGCTTCAGAATTTTCGACCTGGTATCATTCACATAGCTGGTATCAAAAGTTCTTAACTCATCAAGACTGTCAAATTCAAAAATCATATCATCATCATATTGTCTGACCTTGAGCTTGAGCGTATCAAGGTGGTTCATGTAAATAGACTCCCAGAGCCTCCCTGCCGTTTCGGGAAGATCGTATTCATCCAATAAAATCTTGATAAATTCCTTACTGAATTCCTGATTCCAAAAGGCATGTCCCAACATATACCACGCCTTTTCTCCACCGATTTGAACATGATTCACATATCCGTCGCTTCCGGTTTGCATACACCATTCTTTCGTCTGGCCTTCCGCATATAATGCCGCATAATAGGAATCGTCTACTTCCTTTTCAAAAGGATTTTTCATAAAATAATTATCAGCAGAACAAATATAGGAATTATGCAAATATTCCTTTACGGCATAGATACTCGAATTGTTATTCCGTGTACGATAGTCCTTATTCTCGACGATCCGAACGCCAAATTTATCTTTCAAATAGGCAAACTGTTCTTTCATATATCCGACAACAAGAATAATATCCTCGACACCGGCTTCCTTCAATTGGCTGATCTGCCGCTCCAACAGCACTTCTCCTTTAACGGTGATCAACGCTTTGGGACGCTCATATGACAATGGGGCGAAACGGCTGGAAACGCCTGCCGCCATAATGATTGCATTATCTACTTGATAGCCCAATGGTCTATTCCTCGCTTTCCTGTATCATTTCGGATCTTTTGCCGGCAAAACAGCCTCTTTAGCCACCACTTTCCAATTGCTGCGATTCCATATATTGTCACGTACTGACAACCATTTAGCGGGTTGAAAAGTGTTTCCGTTATTGACCGTTGTTCTCCAGTCGCCGGAAGCAATAATATATTGTTCATGCGCCGCTTTCTCTTTGGTGCTTATCACCGTCCCGGTAAAGGGATTTACCGGATGAGCAATAATATCCTTGGCAGCTAAAAACGGAACATCGGCATTGGTCATAAACTCATCTGAGGTTTTAAACCCGTCACTGTTAAAATCCTTGACCATAAATAGAGGATAAAAACCTGCAACATCGGTGCCGTCCTCCAGTTGAAGTTCATCGGAATGATACAATTGTCTTCCGTGGTCCGACACCAAAATAATTCTGGTATTATCATAAACATCGTTTTCACGCATATAATCAAACCAGTTGCCCAATTGAAGCATCGTTGCCATATTTGCATGATAATGAATGAGCTGTAATTCCGTTTCCATTTTTAATTTTCGACCGTTGCAAACAAACCGATCCGGATGTTGTTTGTCATATTCCGTATTATCCACATGCTGTGCCGGGATATAATCCGGTGTCTGCAGCAGCATAGGCTCATGCGTCGTATCATTGGACATATACAAGAATGTATTCGTGTGATTATCGGTAATATCGGTCATATACGGAAGGTTGGTCAAAACATTATAGCTCTCCATAAAACCGGAAAACAAGCCATCTGCAGTATGCATTCCGTGTCTCGTTTGTTCCGCAGACACCGTTTCATTTTCCGGCTGAGAATTACCTTGATTGTAGTTGCCGCGATCATATAGCACTTCCTGAAAACAAAGCGGCATTGACTTCAAAATACTGTAACAGAAGAAATTTCTTTTATTATCCTGTATCAGTCGTTCTTTACTGGAAATATCAGAAAATTTGCCCTTGGTAATATAAGCTTTTATTTTCGGATATTCCTGATAGATCGACAGATCCGGAATCCATTGATAATTTGCATATACCGGATCACAGACCGTTACATCATAATGATTTCGATCAAATAATACCGGCATGACCTTCAAAGCCTCATTATGCTTGGAAACCAAAGGCTCATGATTTCTTTTATTTAATTCAAACGGAGTGTATTCATATCCTCCCAAAAGCGCAGGCGCTCCGAAATTGGTACTGCCCCCAAAGGATACCACATTGGAATAATAGGTAAAGCCTGAAAATTGCTTTTCCAATTCCGGCTTTTCCTGAAAGAGATACGGAATATATTCTCCCATTGCTCTGTCAAGCATAAGCACAATCACATTTTTTCCCGTTTTGCTCAGAGCAAAATGCGGTCTTTCCCCTTCAGAGCCTACGGCTTGCTTCTTGATACCGCTTATGGACATATTAATGTTTACTACATTGACGACCGACATACAGCAAAGCGCAGCACAGCCGACTGCCAATATTTGAAAAGTCTGTTTGTTCCAACGTTGGGCAATCAGATATAGTACCAATGCAACTGCCAATATAACAGCGGCGTTGAATAGCTGCATCTTCCAACTGAAGTCCAAGCCTTTTTCGTATTTTAAAGAGGAGGTCAAAATGCCGAGGTTTTTTCCGAAAAACATATAGTCTACGACGGCGACACCCGAAAGAATCCAGATCGCCCGGTCAAGTATCACCTTGACCGACGGCTTTGCCAGCCAATAGAATACCCCCATCCAAACCACAAAGGTTCCCAATGCCAAGCAAAACGAGCTGACGATAAACCAGAAAGGATTATGAAAATAAGTAATGTCTACAAATTCCTGCGGCGATGATTTGATTACCGCTGAGGGAATCAGTACGCCGATCAGAAGCGATAAAAATACGCCTCCCGCCAAGAACACCTTTTTATTTGCGGTTTGGTCGGCAAGTTTCCATTTGATGTGAATTTTATTCTTTAAAACGGTATACAGGAGCGGTACCTGCATCAATATGCCGCAGAGTACAAAAAATGTCGTTTTTTTCAAAGAAGGCGTGCTATAGAAGAACAGTCCGTAAATCAGCAGACCTGCACCGGCAGCCGAAAACAGCACGCTAAGAACCTTGACGGGATTTTTTAACTTGTAGAAAATCGTTTTAATCAAAGAAAACGTATTGTTCAGCGTCCAATAAAATACAAGCCCGGACGGAGAGGAATACAAAAAGACCAAAAAGAAAATTGCCATGGCATACAGTTGTATTTTTGATTTCAACGAGCTGCCCTTGGTAAAAATCACGCAGGAAACCAAATTGATCCCCGTCATGATGATCGGTAAAATATTGATCGAGAATCCGGCGATGGATAACAACCCGTCCGGTTTGCCGAGATCTGTAATCGGTCCGAAAGAAACGCCGTTTAATAACTGCAAGCCGGAAAGGAATCGATATGCCGCAATGAAAAACGGAATTTCCAGAAACAGTGAAACAGCCCCGCGCAAAACATAGGTAGGCTTATAGTTGTTCTGCCGGTAATAGGTTTGCAGCATCATCATACGTTCATTTCCGCTGAACGTTTTCTTAATATGCGCTACGCCCTTGCGAAGCCTGATCTCCATATCACGTTCTTC
>JAQXIB010000057.1 GCA_029007575.1 Clostridiales bacterium
GGTCCTCGGATTCATGGCATTAAATCTAAGGCAAAATTGGATGAGATCGTAGAGAAAAGCTTGCGCTCTGCGGCACTGTTTAACGAGATAAAGGACAGGCTGAAAAAATCGGCGCTCAGCTTATCAGGCGGACAACAGCAGCGGCTTTGTATCGCGCGGGCGCTTGCGGTGGAGCCGCAGGTTTTGCTGATGGACGAGCCGACCTCGGCACTGGATCCGATATCCACCATGAAAATAGAAGAATTGATGTCTGAACTCAAAGGGAAATATACCATTGCCATTGTGACACACAATATGCAGCAGGCCGCGCGTGTTTCCGATTATACCGCCTTTTTCCTGGTAGGAGAAATGGTAGAGGTCGGCATGACGGATAAGATTTTCTCCATGCCGTCCGATAAGCGAACGGAAGATTATATCACCGGACGATTCGGATAAATTCACCTTGCGGAGCAACGGTAATATACTTGAAAAGTAACGGAATAAATAGTATAATGGAGGAAGAAAAAATGGGTGCCAGACCGACTTTTGACAGCGAACTGGAACTGTTAAACATTGATTTGATCAAAATGGGGGCAATGGCTGAAGAAGCAATTGATCACTCCATTAAAGCTTTTAAAAACAAGGACAACGCCTTGGCGCGAAGCGTCATTGAAAATGACCGAAAAATAGATGATATTGAAAAATCTATCGAGGCAAGATGCTTGTCCCTGCTTCTGCGGCAGCAGCCGGTAGCGACGGATCTGCGGGCCATTTCTACGGCGCTGAAAATGATTACCGATATGGAGCGGATCGGGGACGGCGCGGCTGATATTGCCGAACTGGTGATACGGATCGGCGGAACCGAGATTTTTAACATGGTAGAAGCCATTCCGCAGATGGCGGCGATTGCCTGCCAGATGGTACGGGATTCGATCACCTCCTTTGTGCAGAGCGATTTGGAGCTTGCTCGGGACGTTATGAAGCGGGACGATATGGTGGATGAGCTGTTTAATCAGGTCAAACACGAATTGGCAGATTTGCTTGCAAAATCCCACGAGCATATTGACTGGGCAATCGACTTTTTGATGATCGCAAAATATTTAGAGCGGATTGGGGATCATGCAGTAAACATCGGTGAATGGGTCGAGTTTTATCGCACCGGAGAACATAAACACCATAAAATTATATGAGAAAATACCGCACCATAAACGGTCACTACTTTAACAAAGACTGGAAGGTTGAGCATGAGTCCATTGATTTATGTGATTGAGGATGACGAAAGCATCAGAGAATTAATCAAGGTCAGCTTAGAGAGCTTTTCCTATCGGGTGGAAACGTTTGAAACCGCAGAGGATGGTTTGGATGCGATCGGCGAGCAACTGCCGGACATGGCTTTGTTTGATTTAATGCTGCCGAAAATGGATGGGCTGAGCGCTATTAAACTGCTTCGGAAAAATCCGAAAACGCAGGATTTGCCGATTATCATTCTGACCGCAAAAGGAGCCGAAATCGACAAAGTGATGGGGTTGGACGGCGGCGCAGACGATTATATTACCAAGCCGTTCGGCGTACTCGAATTGACTGCGCGGATTCGCAATTTGTTTAAGCGGACACAGAAGCATGCAGAAGAATCATTGTCTGTGCGTGATATTGTATTGGATAAGCGTTCCCATGAGGTACATAAAGCGGGTGTAAAAATCGAATTGACGCTGAAGGAATTTGATCTGTTGGCGCTGCTGATGGAGAATGCGCCTAATGTCGTGAAGCGGGATGAGCTGCTTAATCGGGTTTGGGGGTATGATTTTATCGGAGAAACCCGGACTCTTGATATGCACATTCGCACCCTGCGGCAAAAGCTATCCGATGATGCGGATGCACCGAGCTATATTCGTACGGTACGCGGGGTCGGCTATAAGTTTGTTTCGGAGGAAGCAGATCAAAATATCGAATAAAGTCAGAAAGGACCTTATCGATGATGAAAAAGGCAATTTTTGTTCGAATATTTACGGTATTGATCGTCGGACTGATTATCTGTTCGACGATTTCTGCATATACGCTGAGCAGAAATGAGGAAAAGCATACCGAGCAGGACATGGTCAAGATGCTCCAGATCATTGACGCTAGCATCTCCATGGAAGATCCGAACGCGGAGGCGGAAAGGCTGGCAAAGTCTGCCGAGGATATCCGCATTACCGTGATCGGATTGGACGGAACGGTGGTTGGTGATTCCCACGCTAATCCGTGGGAGATGGAAAATCACCGAGATCGGGAAGAATTTAAAGGGGCTTTACAGGACGGGGTCGGTGTAAGCAAACGAGAATCAGAAACGGTGGGATCCTATCAGCTATATGTGGCGATTCGGTCAGATAAAGGGGTGATCATGCGGCTTTCCAGCAATATTGACGGGGTGCTGTTAAACATGCTGAAGCTGATGCCGGCTACGTTGATAGCGATGTTGCTTGCATTAGTGATTTCCTTGATTATCGCGGCAAAATTTTCGGTTTCGCTGACCAAGCCGCTCGCTGATATTGAGCAGGAATTGATCGAGGTCAAAAATGACCGGGAACCGGTGCAATCTAATATTAAATATCCGGAGCTGGCTGAGATCACCACCCGCATTAATCTGTTGGCAAAAGATATTAAGCAAAGTGCGCAAAAGCTGACCAATGAGCGGGAAAAGCTGGATTACATCATCAACAATATGGAGGAGGGCATCATCCTGCTCGACAAGAAGCAGGAGGTCATGCTGATCAATGACAGCGCGAAAGATCTGCTTCATATCACGGGGGAAGACACGAGGGTCAATCTCATTAAATTGGTGCAGAACTTAAAATTGCTGGATGCTTGTTCCGATGCCATCGAAAAAGGAAAATCCAGTTTGTTTGACATTGCGGGGGAGGAAAAAACGATTTCGGTGCATATTACGCCGGTCAAAAAAGCGTTTCTGTCCGAGCATGAAGCGGGCGTGATTATTGTGCTTGCAAACGTAACCGCAGACCGTACCGCCGTGCAGATGCGGCAGGAGTTTTTCTCCAATGCGTCACATGAGTTGAAAACACCGATCACTTCCATTTACGGTTTTGCAGAGCTGCTGGAGCAGGGCTTTGTAACCGATGAGGAAAAACGGAAAGAATACATCTCACGGATCAAGCAGGAAAGCGAGCGGATCACCAATCTGATCAATGATATTCTGATGATTTCGCAGTTGGAGCAAAAGACGACGGAGCCGGAACGGAAAGAGGTTGATTTGACAGCGATGGCGCAGGAAATTGCGTCTGTGCTGGAGCCGCAGGCATCGCAAAATCAGATTTCGGTCACTTTATCCGAAACCACTGTCAGCTATTATGCCAATCCACAGCAAATACGGGAGCTGCTTTGCAATTTGATGGAGAATGCCGTCAAATACAATCGTCCCGGAGGAACGGTGGACGTAACGCTGACGCAAACGCCGACGCAGGTGATGATACAGGTGCAGGACAGCGGTATCGGCATTCCGCTGGAAGCACAGCCCCGCATTTTTGAGCGGTTTTATCGGGTGGATAAAGGCAGAAGCAAAAAAGTCGGCGGAACCGGTTTGGGGCTTGCGATCGTCAAGCACATTGTCAACAACTACAACGGAAAGATCGAATTGACCAGTGCAGAAGGCATCGGCACCCGGTTTAAAATCATTTTACCGGTGTTACCAAGGTGAAGAATATGATGGAACAGATTAAGGCTGTCGCAGAACAAATCGGTTTTGCGGCAGCCTTTTGCATGAGAATATTATTATGTACCGGCAGAAACGGCTTTGTATTTTCGCCACTTTCCGCTGAGAAAACGAACAGTGAAACAGATCACTCTAAAAATCCAATCCAGTATCATGGCAACCCAAACACCGATTGCGCCCCAGCCCAACCATTGACCGAGGATATAGCTGAATACGATGCGAAACGTCCACATCGAGAAA
>JAQXIB010000058.1 GCA_029007575.1 Clostridiales bacterium
CTCTCTTTACAATTTTCTTTAGTATACATCATCTTTTTTGAATTGTCAACAGTTTTTTGTCATTTTGTAAAAAAATACACAAAACGACAATTAATTTTTTAATAATACATCAAATTACAAATCATATGATAAAACAAAACCACTTATTTCTGATGAATGAAGCAATCTTAACCGGTGAGTTTTTCACGCAGCATCATAAGAATCTTTTTTTCTCTCCTTGACACCTGTACTTGCGTCATACCCAGCCGATTGGCAGTCTCTACCTGCGTTTTATTACCGAAATACCGCAGTGTGATTAACTGTCTGTCATTATGATCCAAGCAATCGATTACCTCTTTTAATGCGATTTTATCCGACATTTCTTCTTCGGGAGCCTCAATTCTCACGTCAAACTGCCCTCCGCCATCTTCCTCATCTTCGGTTAAGGACATGGGTGGCTGGCTGACTCCCAACGCTTCCACAACCAGCTCCGGATCCACCTCCAATAAAGATGACAGTTCTTGAATGGTAGGCTCCCGGAAATGATCCGCCATAAATTTTTCCCGTTGACGTACGAGCTTTAAAGATAATTCTTTCAAACTGCGGCTGACCTTAACCGCGCCGCCATCTCGAAATAATCGGCGCATCTCCCCCAAGATCACCGGAACGGCATATGTTGAAAACTTCACACCCCTGTTCTCATCAAAAGCGTCAATTGCTTTGATCAACCCTATGCTGCCGGCTCCGAACAGATCATCATATTCTATGCCGCGTCCTTTAAATCGGTGAGCACAGGAATGCACCAGCCCTAAATTGTTTTTCACAAATAATTCTTTTTCATCTTTTGTTATCGTCATTTACAGGTGCATATTCCTTTCTGTTATTTACATGCTCTGCCTTTTATAAGGTCGGTTCCATTCTTGCGTTCATTGCCTTTTTTAACACCACAGTGGTTCCTTTTCCCGGTTTGGAATATACCCGAACACGATCCATAAAGCTTTGCATCACGGCAAAACCAAGTCCGGCACGTTCCCCTGTCTGACAAGTGGTAAACATTGGTTCCATTGCCTGCTTAATATCTGCGATACCACATCCATTATCCCTGATCTTAATGGAAATCGTTCGATCCTCAAGAATTTTCGCATGTATGTATATCACACCGATTTTTTCTCGATAGCCATGCACAATACTGTTTGTCACCGCTTCCGATACCGCTGTTTTGATATCTGCCATTTCATCAACAGTCGGATCCAGTTGAGCGAAAAAAGCAGCAACCGCAACCCTTGCAAAACTTTCATTGTTTGAGCGGCTTAAAAAGCTCAACTTCATTTCATTGATTGTATTCATCCTTTTATTTATCCTTTCCTGTCTTTATTTATCGAATGTTGCAAGCTTGTCCAACCCGGCAAGACGCATGACCTTTTTCATGTGACTGGATACGTTTTGTATCCGCAGTTGTCCGTTCATAGACTGCATCAGCTTGTAGCGTCCCATCACCAATCCGATTCCGCTGCTGTCCATGAAGGTGACATCCTTAAAATCTAAAATCAGTGTCTCGGGCAGAGAGCTTTCCAGCGCAAAATCAATGGTTTCCCGAATTTCTTTCGCAGAATGATGATCAATATCCCCCATAATAAAAGCTGTGATAATACCATCTTGATTCTCTATTCTGACCGGCATACTACAATCTCCTTTCCCAAAGCATTTGCCTGAAATCTTGTCGAATAAACGCATATTCTGTCGATTTCCGCCATCCTATTATTGGTAAATTTTTCTTAGATATACATAAATGATTTCAATATTCATCCGTCTCAAATTTTTATGTATATTTTTGAGATTTTCTGCATAAGAAAAATCCTATATCATATGATATAGGATTCGATCTAAAAATATTGTCATAATTTGTCATGCCGCTATATTTTATCGGATTGTTTTTTTTGCAGAATAGCTTTACGCATTTCTCCAGCCAAATACAGTGACCCGCAAATCAGCATGGTATTCTCTTTTCCAAGCTGCTCCAGTGCTGTCTGCAGCGCCTCTTCCCTGCTCGAATATGCCGTCACCTCTTTGCAGTATGGCTGTATGCTTTCCTTCAACTGCTCCGAAGTCAAACTGCGCGGATTTTCTATCGGAACGGTGTATATTTGTTTGCACAACGGCGCGATCTGTTTGACCGACTCAATATAATCCTTATCCGCCAGCATGCCGATCACAGCAATTTTCGGATAACAATGGAGTTGTTTTATAGTTTCTGCCAATGCCGATATCCCGCCGCAATTATGCGCGCCGTCAATGATGATCAAAGGCTGATCGGAAATGACTTCAAACCTGGCGGGGAATGTTGTCTGACTGATACCTTCCGAAACCGCCTCCTGCGGCACAAGATAGCCCATGCGTCTCAGGCACTGCATGACCTCTATCACCATTAGGCAATTATAAACCTGATGTTTTCCGACCAAGCCGATATGATAG
>JAQXIB010000059.1 GCA_029007575.1 Clostridiales bacterium
CAAACAATTTCCGCACCTCGACCGTATCGGCGCCCATCCGACGCAAAAACGCCGCTGCCTCAAAGGTACGCACACCGGTTTTGAGGACAAAATTCTTGGTGTCCAGCATAATGCCCGCCAGCAAAGCCTCCGCCTCGGGACGATTCACCACAACGCCGTCCCCCAGATATTGGAGCAGCTCGGTCACCATCTCAGACGCCGAGGAGGCAAACGGCTCATGATAGAATATCACCGCATTATCAATATGGTTGACCATTTTCCGATGATGATCGATCACCACCACCGTCTTACAATTTTCATACAATTTGCTTGATTCCACAAAGCCCGGATTGTGGGTATCCAGTATAATCAAAAGCGTGCGGGGCGTAATCATCCCCATCGCTTCGCTTTCCTCGACAAACAAGTCGGCGGCTCCGCTTTGTTTCTGGCGTTCGATCAGGCAGGTCGCCAAGTTATGCCGCTGGTCTACGCAGACCACACTGTGCTTGTTCAGACATCGCACCGCCATTGCCATTGCGATGGAGGAGCCCATGCTGTCCAGATCCCCGAACTTGTGTCCCATCACGATTACGTTATCGCTGGTTTCGATTAACTCTGCCAGCGCGTTGGCGATGATACGGGTTTTCACTTTGGTGCGCTTTTCCACACCTTTGGACACCCCGCCGAAAAATTCAAATCCGGTGGCGTTTTTGATCGCGACCTGATCTCCGCCCCGTCCCAGCGCCATATCGATCGCCTGCCGCGACCAGACTTCGCTCTCTGCCATGCTTTTGCCGCCCCTGCCGATTCCGATCGACAGCGTAACAGGATAACGATAAGACGTTTGCAGCTGCCGCGCCGCATCCAAAATCGGGAATCGCTCCTCAGCCAACTTCGCCAAATGCTGTTCCTCGATCACGGCTATAAAACGATCGCGGTCCAATTTGCGGATAAATCCGTTGGTTTGGGAAATAAATTCCTCCAGCAGATAGTCGATCTGTCCCAAAAGCTGTGATTTTTCACTTTCTTTTGCGCTTTGCAGCAATTCTTCATAATTATCAATCAGGATCAGCATCACAACCGGACGGGTTTGCAGATACTCCTCCGCCAGCTTTTTGAGCCGGGTGATCTCGCTGAAATAAAGCATATATACCCGATCATTGACGTCATCGCATATTCCGTAGGCTATGTAGCTTTTTCCGTTATAATCCACTTCCAGTCCCTGCTCAGAGCAGAACTGATCGAGCGGCATATCGCTTACTTTATCAAAGCGCATGCCCAGGATTTCTTCGCCGCCGACCACACTGTTTTCAAACAGCTCATTGTACCAGATGATTTCCCGCGAATCGCTCACGATCACGACCGGCATCGGGAACGCGACACCTGAATGTTCACTGGGTTTCAGATGTTGATTCACGCTCCGGATCATCCCGTAAATTTCGTGCTGTACCCGAGAAATAAAGATACTCGATATCGCGGTGATGACAACGGCAAGCGGAAACACCACAGAAAACAGCCGCTTATCAAAGAAAAAAGTAGACCCCGCGATCAGCAGGCAGGCTATCATCAACGCAATATAAATAATCCGTATGATTCTGACACCGTTTTTTTTCATTTCTATGATGATTCCTTTCTACGCTTGCGTGCAATCAAAAGCAAGCGGCGCACAGATCAAAATACCTTTCCGAGCGCAAAAACGGCATTTTCAACCGCTCATTTGAGAGAAATGCGACGCATTCCTCTCAAACGTGGTTGCCTTTTGATCTGTTAAATCTCCATGATGATCGGCAAGATCATCGGAGAACGTTTGGTTTTACGATAAATAAATCCGGACAACTCGTCCTTCACGCTCATTTTCATGTTGTTCCAATCGGTAACACCACGGTATTCGCAGTCTCGAAACGCCGCTTTTACCACATTCTTTGCCTCGGTCATCAGTTCTTCCGACTCCCGCACATACACAAAGCCGCGTGATACGATATCGGGACCTGCCATCACAACGCCGGACTCCCGCTCAATGGTGGCAACCACGATGATCAGTCCGTCTTCCGCCAGATGTTTCCGATCTTTCAATACGATCGAGCCTACATCCCCGACGCCATAGCCGTCTACCAGGACCTTTCCTGCCGTAACGGTTCCTACCTTTTTCATGGATACGCCGTCCAGCTCGATCACGTCGCCGATCTCACCGATATAGATATTGCTTTCGGGAATGCCGACGGTCTTGGCGATGCCGGCATGCTTTTTGAGATGCTTAAACTCACCGTGTACCGGCATGAAAAACTTCGGCTTGGTCAACGTCAGCATGAGCCGCAGCTCATCCTGGCAAGCGTGTCCCGACACATGCACTTCATACATCGTTTCATAAATGACCTCGGCGCCGAATTTCATCAGCTCGTTAACCACCCGGTTAACATGCTTTTCGTTGCCCGGGATCGGATTCGCCGAAATAATGATAAAATCTTCGGAAGTGACAGACACCATACGGTGATCGCCCGATGCCATCCGGGAAAGCGCCGCCATCGGCTCGCCCTGACTGCCTGTTGTAATGACGATGATCTGCTCCGACGGATACCGCCCGATCGCGTCAATATCGATCAGTACCCCCTCCGGAATATTCAAATACCCCAGCTCCAGCGCTTTGGTCACCACGTTGACCATGCTTCTTCCGGAAACCGCAATTTTTCGGTTATACCGCACCGCATTATCCACGATCTGCTGCACCCGATGGATGTTGGAGGCAAAGGTCGCGATAATGATGCGGCGGTTGCCCGCGGTTTTAAAGAGCGCGTCAAAGGAATTTCCCACCTTGCTCTCACTCATCGAGGAGCCGGGGCGCTCTGCGTTGGTCGAGTCGGACAGCAGGCAAAGTACCCCGCGGTTTCCAAGCTCGGCAAAACGTCCTAAATCAATGACTTCACTTTCAATAGGAGTATAATCGATCTTAAAATCTCCGGTCTGTATAATAATGCCTGCCGGTGTGTGGATCGCCAACGCGACCGCATCCGGAATCGAGTGGTTCACTCGGATAAACTCCACCGCCATACAGCCGAGCTTGATGGTCTGCCGGGGAGCTACCACATTTAAGCTGATCTTGCCGAGCAGATTGTGCTCCTTCAGCTTGCCCTCTACCAATCCCAAGGTCAATTTGGTGCCGTATACCGGACAGTTGATTTTTTTCAGCAGATATGCCAGACCGCCGATGTGGTCTTCATGTCCGTGCGTCAGCACAATACCTCGAATTTTACTGACATTCTGCTCCACAAAGGTGAAATCCGGAATAACCAGATCCACGCCCAGCATGTCGGGATCCGGGAAGCTCAGCCCGCAATCCACAATAAACATATCCTGTCCGCATTCGTACAGCGTCATATTCTTTCCGATCTCGCTCAATCCGCCCAACGGAATGATCCGCACCGGTGTCTTTTTGACCGCTCTCCGCGCCGGCGGCCGCCGCATATCGGTAACGTTTCCGGAATTTTCGGTCATCGTTGTTTTCGCCGCCGCAGTTGCTTTTGCAGTCGTTTTCGGCATCTTGGCGCTGCTCTTTCCGGAATTGCCGGCGGTCTTTTTCGGCTTTTCGGCAGTCTTTTCCTTTTTCGCTTGCGTGCTTTGCGGTTTTTTTGCACTCTTTTCCTGTTTGGAAGCCGTCGTTTGACTCTGCTGGGATTTCGTACTTTTCCCTTGCGCCGGCGTCCTTTTTCTATTCGTCGCCGTTTTTTTGGAAGCTGTGCCGGCGGTCTTTTCTTGCTTATTGTCTTGTATTTCTTTTTCGTTTGCCATGTAATGACCTCTCTTATCTTAATTTTGATTTCAAAACGAAGTCTGCAAAAGCCATTTTACGCAATCCCACACAGTGTTGCCACAAATGACAATTCTCCCGTATTCGTACCATCGGGACAGTTCGTTCTGATATGTAATTTTCGTATTTGAATCATTTTTAAAACAGTCCGCAAAATTGCGTCACTGAAAATAACAGGGAAAGCCCAACCGCACAAGCTTCCCTTTTTCCCGATCACAATCGGAAAACTATCCTTTAAAAACACCGCCGGTTCGTAACATATGTAACCACGCAAGCTCTTACATCATGCTCACTGAGCAATTCATAAACAGCGATGGCCGTTCGAACAAATCAAATCTTTGATTCGTTCAGTAGACATTACATATAAACATGATTGGGACAACGGCAATCTGCGCCGCTGCTGTTTTTGAGTTTTTACCAACCGGCAATTCTTATCCGCATTGCTGCGAAAAATCCGAACAAATACTTAGTTTTATTGTACCTTTTATTTGCCATAATGTCAAGGAAGGATTCTGTAATATTTCCGAGACAAAAAATGAACATTTTATGAGCGTCTCTTTGATAGCGTATGCGGCGGCAAAAAACCGCCGCATGCTTCCAAGGTATCTTATGGCGTTTCTTTGCCATTGTTTTCTTCCTCGCTGTCTTTGATTTTATGCTCGTAGAAATCGCACAGTTCGCTTGCGGTTTCGCTGCGCACACTTTCCGCATAGAGCATAATTCCCTTGCCGGACTTCACCGGCCGGATCAGCACTCTGCCTTTTTCATCCGAAATGGAAATCCCTTCGCCGATCCCCTCCTGTTCGGTGCGGAACTGCCGCATGATCGCCGCGGAATTGCCCCGAATCCCGATCAATCGGCTTGCTGTTTCAAATTCAGGCAGCAAGCGGCAGCTTTCCGCTAAGGTCAATCTCCTCTTTTTCAGGAAAAACAACAGCTTCATCGCCATCACCAATCCGTCACGCAAAAACACGCTGTCCGCCGCCATTCTTCTGGCGTCCGCATCGCTCTTGTCACAGGGAGATGAATAATAGCGGTATACTTTTCTCCCATACTGCTCTGCCAGCCGTTCAATAGCCGACGGTGCCTCGTATGGAATCACGACGTCTTTCCCGTTGAGAAATTCGGACAGACAAACCAAGCTGAGTACCTTTTCCGGAAACAGATATCCCGTTTCGGGCGTATATGCCGACACCTGCTTTCCGTCCGGCGATATCATCAGCGAAATGCCGGAACGGGTGTTGCAGCCCAGCTTTTTCAAGGTGTCGGTCAACAGCTCACAAACACGGCTGTTTGAGGATTTTACCTGTGCCGACACGTCCTGCAGATCTCCGCCGATTTCTTTGAGAAGACCAAACTGATACAGCTTTTTCAGCCCTGTCATATTAATGATGATTCCAAAATCGTTCCAACCAGATTTTTTGTATTCGCATCGGTTGATCGCGCTCTCCAGCTTCCGTTCCAGATTGCGCATCATCGGTATGCCGCATTTTTCGGTCATCATCACATTGGTGATGATATTGCTTTCGATGTAGATACCGAAATCCGCTCTGCTTTTATGCAAACAAAAATCATATTCGGTTTCTATCTCCTCTCCGAAATCAAACACATTCGCTCCGGAGGATACGATTCCCGCTGCCAACGCCTGTTTAAGCGCGGATCCTGATTTCGAATGATTGCAGGCAATGCCGACTGTGCCCCCGATTTTCAGACTGCCGACCGAGGCGCCGATCCGGGTCATTAACTCAGGCGTGATCGTGACGTTGGTCTCGCCGCTGATCCCGTCGTCATCAATGATAATATTTCTCGCAAATCCGTATTTGACATCTTCCCGAATCGTGATACCGGGTGCGGTTGTTTTTTGATTCCAGAGTTTCACTCCGCTTTGCAGGCAGCTTTCCTCACCCAGTATCGCGCCTTCACCCAACACGGAATGTTCGAAAGCGGCACTCTTGCGCTTCATCGCCCCATTTTTGCAGACAACCGCCTCATTGCAGGTGACCATATCGCTGAGGTAACTGCAATCATGAAGGATTCCGCCCCGAATTTTACAGTTTGCCCCGATCGTCACGTTGTTGCCGATCACTGTGCCGCTGTCAATCAGAGTGTTTTCCCCGATCACCACATTTTTTCCGATAAATACCGGCGGAACAATGTGGCAATGCAGACGGGAAAGATCGGTGTTGCTGTAAATCCCGCCTAAGTTCTCTGCCGGCATGCTGCATTTCACCCTGCCGTTGAGCATATCCCGCTGACAACGTTGATAGCTGACGATATCCCCGATATCGCACCAGTATCCCGCTTCCTCATAGGCAAAGAGCGGCATGCCCCGTTTGAGCATTTCCGGGAACACGTCGGAAGCAAAATCCACACTTTTGCCGGAATCGATCAGTTCCAGAACAGAAGGAGATAAAATGTAAATGCCGGTATTGGCAAGGTCGGTAATACAATGGGACAACGGCGGTTTCTCGGCAAAGCCGACGATCCTGCCGTCCGCGTCGGTGTGTACCAACCCATATTCCCGCGGATCTGCCACCTTTTTGACGATCAAAGTAGCCGCCGCTCCTTTTCGGATATGATACGCCATCGCCGCTGTCAGATCAAAATCGCACATCGCGTCCCCACTGATAATCAACAACGGTTCGGAAGTCGATGGGACCGCGTTTTTGACGCTGCCCGCCGTTCCCAGCGGCGTGGTTTCATAACTATATTGCAGCGAAATTCCTTGATAAGGTTCTTCTCCGAAATGTTCCTCGATCTTCCTGCCAAGATACATCAGCGTCATGGTTGCATGACGGCATCCATGCTCTGCCAGCAGCTCCAAAATATACTCCAGCACCGGTTTCGAGCAGAGCGGCACCAGCGGTTTCGGAATACTGCAGGTGATCGGACGCAGTCTGGTCCCCTCTCCGCCCGCCATAATAACAGCATTCATGTTGTGGACCCTTCCTTTCTGAAAGTCGGTTTATTCTATCTGGTTTATTATAGGCAGGTACCGATACAGAATATTCAAAGGAAGAAAGAAAATCAGGCGTCATCCGAAAAACTCAAATGCGCGTATTGTTAGGTTCATATTCTAACTTCTTAATTTTTCATGTTATAACAAAAAGGTAGAAAGCTTTCTACACTGGTTGGTTGGTCAGTCAGTATTGATGTTCATCGGGCAGGTGCTACGGTATATCTGGGGTTCGGTAACAAAATTGAAATCGAGTTGCCAAAACGAACGGCACCTAACACTTTCGTGAAGGAAAAGGTATTAGTTGCCGAATATGCACTCCATAGTCAGTGCGCGTTTCGCTTGACTTGCGGAGATAAAATCATTGCGGCGACAAACGATATTTAATGCTCACTGAACAATCCCAAAACAACGATAGCAAAGCATTTTGCCGTTGTTTTTGAATTGGCAAAGTGCAAGGTTTTTGATTGTTTTTTGAGAAAACCTTGCACTTTGTATTTCGATTTCATTCTGAAATCGAAATCTGTGTCTACATCAAAGAATGTC
>JAQXIB010000060.1 GCA_029007575.1 Clostridiales bacterium
CGTCTCAGGCACTGCATGACCTCTATCACCATTAAGCAGTTATAAACCTGATGTTCTCCGACCAAGCCGATATGATAGCGATGTGTACCATAACAAAAGTCCGAGCCGGAAATATCGGTGTGCAGGATATCCAATCCTCCAATATGCGGAATCATCAAAAAACTGTTTTGTTTTGCGCATTCTTCCATGATAACTGCCAGAGCATCGGTATCCTGCTTCGGATAGGTCACCACAGGAATGCCGGGTTTTATGATTCCTGCCTTTTCGTGCGCAATCTGCGCGACGGTATCCCCCAACACCTTGGTATGATCCAACGAAATTGCCGTAATGACCGAAACCAACGCCGTGTCTATCACAGTGGTCGAATCACATCGTCCTCCCAGTCCGACTTCCAGACAGACGATATCACATTTTTGCTCCGCAAAATAAAGGAACGCCAACACTGTGTTTAGCTCAAATTCGTTGATTCCGTCACCCTGCATTTTCATCTCTTCTGCATAAGGAATGACCATCTCCAGCAGCCGCGCAAAATCTTCTTGTTCGATCATCTGTCCGTTGATTTGGAATCGTTCCCGAAATTCAGTCACATAAGGAGAAATGTAAAGACCGGTACGATATCCCGCCTTTTGCAAAATATTGGCGCACAGCACTGTCACCGAGCCTTTGCCGTTGGTTCCTGCAACATGGATAAATTTTAACTTTTTCTGCGGGTTGCCCAATTTTTCGAGCAAGCGGCTCATCCTGGTCAAGCCCGGATAAGAGCTGAATCTCGACAGCGAATGAACATATTTTTCTGCTTCTTCGTAAGTCAATGCCCTGCCTCTTTTCCAAAACAAGATAAAGCAAAAGCTGTTTTGTCAAGCAAAACAGCTTTTGGGTTTGTTAGGATTGCAAATCCTGTATGCTTTGCAGAATTTTTGCCAGACGCTCGTTTGCTTTCGCAAGCTTTTCTTTTTCCTGTGCTACCACCGCTTCCGGCGCCTTGGAAACAAACTTTTCGTTAGACAGCTTGCCGTTTAAGAACTGAATATCTTTTTCGCAGCTTGCTTTTTCTTTATTCAGCCGTTCCAATTCTTTTTCAATGTCAATCAAATCACCCATCGGGATAAAGATACGGGCACAATCGGTCACCAACTGCATGGTATTGCCCAAGTCAAAATCCTTACCCACGATCAGCTCAGACGCGCTCGCTAAGCGCTCAAAGAACGGAGCAGCACTGGAAAACACCGCTTCAAACGGGGTTTCGACATAAACAGCCGCTTTTTTACTCGGCGGAATATTCTTTTCCGCGCGGGCATTCCGAATGGTACGGATGGCTTCCATGACCCGTTCAAAATCCGCTTCTTCTTTCTCAAAGGAAAGTGCCGGATCGTATTCGGGATATTTCGCAATCATAATGCTGTCGCCTTCATGCGGCAATGCCTGCCAGATTTCCTCGGTAATAAACGGCATAAACGGATGCAACAGCTTCAGTGTATTGGACATCACATAAACCAGTACCTTCTGTGCATTCAAAGAGGTTTCTCCGCCCGCATTCAAACGTGCCTTTGTCAGCTCGATATACCAGTCGCAGAGAATATCCCATATGAAATCATAAAGCTTCTGTACTGCAATACCCAATTCAAATTTTTCCAGATTGGCGGTGACTTCCCGAATCAGGTTATTATATTTGGAAAGCACCCACTTATCCTCTGCCAACAATTCGGAGGGCAATTCTACTTTATCGGTTTCCTCAGACAGATTCATCAGAATAAACCGCGCCGCATTCCAGAGCTTATTGGCAAAATTTCGGCTTGCGGTAATTCTCTCCGGCGTATAACGCATATCGTTGCCCGGGCTGTTTCCGGTGGCAAGCATAAACCGCAGCGCGTCCGCACCGAATTCGTCAATGACCTCCATCGGATCAATGCCGTTTCCAAGCGACTTAGACATCTTTCTGCCCTGCGCATCTCTCACCAATCCATGAATCAATACCGTATCAAACGGTACCTCTCCCATATGCTCCACACCCGAAAAAATCATACGGGCTACCCAGAAAAAGATAATATCGTATCCGGTAACCAGTGTGCTGGTCGGGTAGAAATATTTCAGATCCTCGGTATTATCCGGCCATCCCAACGTAGAGAAAGGCCACAAGGCAGAGCTAAACCAGGTATCCAGCGTATCCTCATCCTGCTTCATATGATGACTGCCGCATTTCGGACAAACCGTGACCGCTTCTTTTGCCACCACCATTTCGCCGCAATCCTGACAGTAATAGGCCGGGATACGATGTCCCCACCAAAGCTGTCTGGAAATACACCAATCCTTGATATTTTCCATCCAGTGATAAAAGGTTTTATCAAAACGTTCCGGTACAAATTTGGTCTTGCCCTGTTTCACAGCCTCGATCGCCGGCTCCGCTAGCGGCTGCATCTTCACAAACCATTGTTTGGAAACGCGCGGTTCTACCGTGGTAGAGCAACGATAGCATTCTCCGACATTGTGGGTATGCTCCTCCACCTTAACCAAAAAGCCGCCTTGATCTAAATCTTCTACCACCGCTTTACGCGCCGTCATCAGATCCATACCGCAATATTTCCCGCCGTTTTCGTTAATATGCGCGTCGTCGGTCATGATATTGATGATCGGCAGATTATGGCGCAGACCGACCTCAAAGTCATTCGGGTCATGTGCCGGCGTAATTTTTACAACACCGGTACCAAATTCCATATCAACATAGGTATCCGCCACGATCGGAATTTCCCGATTCATTAACGGCAGAATCAACATTTTTCCGATCAAATGCTGATAACGCTCATCATCCGGATGAACGGCAACCGCTGTATCACCCATCATGGTTTCGGGACGGGTAGTAGCGAGCTCCAAATATCCGCTGCCATCCGCTAACGGATAACGCAGATGCCAGAAATGTCCTGCTTTTTCGGCATATTCTACTTCAGCGTCCGAAATGGAGGTTTCACAGTTCGGGCACCAGTTGATAATACGCTCTCCGCGATAAATCAAGCCTTTTTCATACAACCGAACAAAAACTTCATTTACCGCTTTGCTGCATCCCTCGTCCAGCGTAAAACGCTCTCTGGACCAATCGCAGGAGCTTCCTAACTTTTTCAGTTGTTCCACGATTCTGCCGCCGTATTTGGCTTTCCATGCCCATGCGCGCTCCAAAAAGCCGTCACGTCCGACATCTTCTTTGGTCAGTCCTTCTTCTTTCATCGCCGCCACGATCTTTGCTTCGGTCGCAATCGAAGCATGGTCGGTACCCGGCACCCAAAGAGCCTCGTAGCCCTGCATTCTTCGGAATCGAATCAAAATATCCTGCAAGGTATTGTCAAGTGCATGTCCCATATGAAGCTGACCGGTGATATTCGGCGGAGGAATCACAATTGTGTACGGCTTCTTATCCGGATTGGGATCGGCCCGGAAATATCCGTTGTCATTCCAGAATTTATAAATTCTATCTTCAAATTGTTTCGGATCATAAATTTTGTCCAACTGTTTTGACATGAAGGAACTTCCTTTCCACAAATAATGTATTATATTTTATTATCCTACATTTTAGGGGATAAAGTCAAGCGATATTTAAAAAAAGCCAAAGAATTTTGAAAAATTCTTTGGCTTTTTGACCTTACAACGATATTTTTGTCTTTTTGATCACCTGCTGCAGTACTTTAAACACGAAATATGCCGCCAGCGAATTGACTCCCGCCTTAAACAGATTAAACGGTATAATCGCGGGAACTAGTATTGGCAGTACCGTTTCTATGGCTCTTCCCATAAAAATAGGGGTAAATACCATATTCCAAAGTACCATCGAAATCGTCATGGTCAACGTGCCCGCCACCATAGCGATAATCTCCCAACCGATATTCTTACGCCGCTTATAAATATTGCCGGCAACCAGCACATAGCTGCCGGTAGCAAAAATATGCATCACAATACCGATCCAGCCACTTCCGGCGCTGACAGTCACGCCTTGTATCACCGACACGATCACCGTTGTAATCAATCCGGCGCTCGGACCGTACATAAAGGTAATCAATATAATCGGAATATCCGCCATATCATACTCCAAAAACGGCGCCATCGGAAACAACGACAAACGGAACAAATACACTAAAATCACCGATATTGCGCTGAACATTCCGATCAGCACCATTTTTTTGACAGGCATACGATGCTCCATTGCCTTGATGCCCTCTCTCTGAGCACCCTCGTTGTTGAACTTTCTTGTGTTTTCCATTTGAAAACATTCCCCTTTCAGCGTCTGTTCTTCTAAGACTGTAGCTGTACAGGCAAAACAACTCATAATAGCTATTCTTTCCATGCTTCATACAGTCTGACTGAAAGCGAATACGAATTGTTCCATTCGTATTGGGGGTGAAAGGCAGTGACAGGAAACAAAATGCACCCTCTATACAGAGAAACTCTGCACAAAGGGCGCATCAATACAGCAAACCATATCACTATATCGTTTCTTTCATCCGGACTTTAACCGTCGGTATCGAAATTTCATCGATTCAGCCGTTTAAAAACAGCTCGTGGACTTTAACCACCGGTGGAGAATTACACTCCGCCCCGAAACAGACATATATTATTTATTTATGAAAAGACCAATAAATTAGTCTTCACATCCGCAATCGCAATGACCATCCTCACAATGGCAATCATCTTCCATTGCGTCCAGGTCAAATTCCAAATGCTCGCCGCAATTCGGGCAAGTCATTTCGCCTTCCTCCAGCATATCGTAATTCAGATAGATGGAGTCGCCGCATTCCGGACATACGACTTCATATTCCTCGTCGCAGTCGCAATCACAGTCGTCGTCATCGTCAAAATCATCGCCGTAAAGATCTTCTTCTACCTCGCCGAGATCCTCGTCAATAGCGTCGACAACTTCCTGTAATTCATCATAAGCTTCCTCTACATCAACAATAGACAAAGCCATTTCATCCAAAACATCAATAATTGCGGTAAACAGCTTACCTTCCTTGGTTTCGGTGTCAATGTCCAAGCCATTGAGCAACCCCTTTAAATAAGCTACCTTCTCTGTAATGTTCATAAACGCACCTCCGCTATTTAAAATTATATGCCGTTATTATCGGCATTCATACCACGATTTATGCACGTTCCATATATTCGCCGGTTCTGGTGTCTACACGGATCATATCTCCCTGATTGATAAACAAAGGAACTCTGATCTCCGCACCGGTTTCCAATGTAGCCGGTTTTGTCGCATTGGTGGCAGTATCCCCTTTAAAGCCAGGGTCTGTCTCGGTAACCTCAAGCTCTACAAAGAACGGAGGCTCAACGCCGAAAACGTTGCCCTTATAGGACAATACCTTTACTTCCATATTTTCTTTGACAAATTTGAAATTATCTCCCAATTTGCTTTCGTCAATCGGCTCTTGCTCATAGGTCTCGGTATCCATAAAATAATACAAAGAACCATCATTGTAAAGATACTGCATATCTTTACGTTCTACATAAGCCGTCGGGAATTTTTCGGTCGGATTGAATGTTCTTTCTATTACACTGCCTGTAATGACATTTTTTACCTTTGCCCGAACGAACGCAGCGCCTTTTCCGGGTTTTACATGCTGAAACTCAACTACCTGCAAAACGTTGCCGTCCATGTCAAAAGTTACGCCGTTTCTGAAATCACCAGCTGAAATCATATGCTACCTCCAAAATGTTAGTATCCAAGCTCTAAAATCATTTCATTTTTTTGCACAGCTTGGCATATACATATAGTTTATCCTATATTTCATAAATTTTCAAGTCTAAATTACAAACTTATTCTTTCTTTTTTAGATTTTGTTAAATTTAGACAGCCATTATCCCGTACAACCACCATATCTTCGATTCGTACGCCAAATTTTCCTTCCAAATAAATTCCCGGTTCTATCGTAAACAGCATATTATTTTCGGTTAACTGTTCATTCTGAGGAGAAATATTCGGTTTTTCATGAATTTCCAGTCCTACGCCGTGTCCGGTGGAATGTCCGAAACATCCCGCATAACCGTTGTTGTCTATCCGTTTTCTCGCGGCGGCATCAATACTTTTACAGGTCACTCCCTGCTTTACTGCGTCGAGAGCGGCAAGCTGCGCTTGCAAAACGGTATCATATACCCGTTTCTGCTCCGAGGAAATTTCACCGATTGCAACGGTGCGCGTCATGTCGCTATGATAGCCGTTTACCATCGCGCCGAAATCCATCACAATAAAATCACCGTTTTCCACCGGCTTATCGGTCGGAACCGCGTGCGGAACCGCAGAATGCTTTCCCGACGCCACAATGGTTTCAAAAGAGATGTCCTCTGCACCGAGCTTTTTCATGGTGTAATCCAGAAAAAGAGCGATTTCCCGTTCCGTTCTTCCCCTTTGGATATAATTGAGTGTTTCTTCAAAGGCGTTCTCGGCAATACGCTGCGCCTCAATCACCCATTGTATCTCCTGTTGGCTTTTGATGAGTCGATCCGACAAAATCACCTTTTGAAAATCATCGGAATCCAGAAAACAGATTTCCGGAAACCGTTCCTGATAACCCCGAAACTCACACAGCGTCATATGCTGAGATTCTACCGCAATCGTTTTGATCTGATTTTCCCGAAAGAAAGCGTCCAACTGCTCTGTCAAATGATCGGCAAGCACGACTTCACAATCGGTAATCTGCGCTTTTGCGTGCTCGTAATAGCGAAAATCAATAAACAAACAGCTTTTCTGCGGCATCGCAATCAGAACCCCTGCGGAGGACAAAAATCCGGTATAATACCGACGATTGATCGGAGAGATGATCAGCCCTGCATCAGCCTGTTCCGGCAATTTTTCAGCCAGCCTATCCAATCTGGTCAATTGCAATTCCCCGTTTCTGTATCTACTTTTTTACTGTAATCATCAGATAATATTTTGGATTCCCTGCAAGGCGAGCAGATAACTGTATTTTCCGAATCCGGAAATCTGTCCGACACATGCCGGTGCAATCACTGATTTGGAGCGAAATTCCTCCCGACTGTGGATATTGGAAAAATGCACCTCGATACAAGGAATTTTCACCGCAGCGATGGCATCCCGAATGGCATAGCTATAATGGGTATAGGCGCCGGCATTGATGATGATACCGTCAAAATTCTGTCTGGCGGCATGAATATGATCAATGATTTCGCCTTCACTGTTAGACTGGAAAGTTTGGCATTCCAGCCCCAACGATGTAGCATAATCTAAAATCTGCAAATTGATGGAATCAAAACTTTCTTTGCCGTAAATACTGGTTTCCCGCTCACCGACCATATTGATATTCGGTCCGTGCAGCACTAAAACTCTTTTTCGGATAATGCTCATTTTTTCTCATACACAATCATATACCGGTAATCATTTCCGGATTGTGCTTCTCCTTCTTTCGTATTTTGCTCTTACCATAAACATTTTACGCTTTTTTCAATACTATTTCAAGCAGTTAAAGTAGATTTGCTGCATTCTTTGCGCATCTTCTGCTTGCGTGCCCGCACTTTCACAAATAAAGGTAGGCGTCAGCCCCTTTTTGGCGATCAAATCTGCCAAAGGTTCAAAGAACGGGCCGTAAATCTCATCCTCAAAGGTCAAATGCCGTTTTTCTCCGCCCTTTTCGGTGTATTCGATTTGGCTGAAATGAGAATGAAAAACTTTCAAACGAGCCGCTCCCAGTTCATTTTCAATGGTATCCAAAATCTGCTCGTAATCGGCAGAAGTTCGCAAGCTTCCCAATGTTCGGGCATTTAAATGCCCGAAATCAATACAAGGGAGGAACTGTTCGGTGATTTTACACAGCTCCATCACCTCCTGCAAATTTCCCAACTGATTAAACTTGCCCATCGTTTCGGGACAAAGGATAATATCATCCAAATGTTCCTCTTTCATAGCCTCCCACGCCCGTGTCAACGTGTCTTTGGCGAGTGCCATCGCTTCTTCCCGGCTGATTTTTCCTGCCGAGCCGGAATGTACCACAAATCGGGTTGCGCCCATCGCTTTTGCGGCTCTGGCAGTCTGCAAAATATACTCGATGCTTTTATTCCGCGTTTCCGGATCAATGCCGGAAAGAGAAATATAATAAGGCGCGTGGACAGACAGCGAAAGCTGATATTTCCGTGCCTCCGCGCCAAATTCTGCGGCAGATTGATCGCTGACCCGAACGCCGTGTCCGCATTGATATTCATAAGCCGTCAGTCCGAATTCGTTGACAAACGCAGGTACCTCGATCGTTTTTTTATGCCCGTTTGCCGCAAAACTTTCGCTGTTTCCGGCAGGGCCGAACAACGCTTTCATTCTTATACCTCCTTCACCTTTCTGTTTTCATCAATTTATGTTCCAGTTTTCTCTTCAACCTAAAGAAAGGGCCTGATTCCAAACAAATGGGCTCTGTTAAAATACATTTCATGCCCTTTAGTTTTCCGCCTAAAATATCGGTAAAAAGCTGATCACCTACAATGGCCACTTCAGACGGTAACAAGCTGAAGCGTTTACACGCTTTGGTCATGCCGACCGTCAACGGCTTCCAGCCTCTTGACACGAACTCCAACTGCAACAGCTCGGCAAACGGTTTCACTCTCCCATGCGAATTATTGGATACAATCATCATCGGAATTTGCTCCTGCCGCATGCTGTCTAACCACTGCAGAACGCCCTCTCCGGGCTCCGGATTTCCATGCGTTGTCAGGGTATTGTCCACATCCAGCACAAGCGCTTTGATTCCGTGTTCTTTCAGCATCTCCGTTGTTATCATGGTCACATTTTTTACAATTAAATCAGGTTGGAAAATCTTCATCTTTTCTGTTCCTTCCGCTTCCGGATTCCGTTTTGACCGAATCGTAACAAATGCGCGTTAGGCTATTTGTTCCTGTTCAAATCATTTTGATACAATAAAAAAGGTGTAACAATTACAGTTACACCTTTCACACTGCCAAACACTTACCGATCGGCAGTAATAAGTATAAATTACTTAAACTTACGTTTGCGAGCTGCTTCGGATTTCTTTTTGCGCTTTACAGAAGGCTTTTCATAATGCTCTCTTTTACGCACCTCGGCAAGAACGCCATCCTTTGAGCAGGATCTCTTAAATCTTCTAAGAGCGCTATCCAAAGACTCATTCGGTTTGATATCGATTTTAGCCATTTTATTCCCTCCCTTTGCTACAACAGCAGAGGTTTACAACATAATTGTGTAACA
>JAQXIB010000061.1 GCA_029007575.1 Clostridiales bacterium
TGTTTTGCCGCACAGGCTCCTCGTGCAATCCTGATCACAACCCTCCAGCCAGATATAAATATCCACCTGCACCGGCTCGCCATAATCATTACCAGTACCGCTCACGGTACAGATCTTCAGCGACTCATCCTTCAGAGTAACGGCTCCGCTCTCGGAATCGTAAATGCAGAAATTCCTGCTGTCATAAGGCTCGAACGGGAGCGTCGTTCCATCCGTCTTCGTGGAATCCAGCACGTATCCCTCTTTACCCGTAGCCGTGTTATACTCTTTCTCCGGATTCTCCGCATCATTAATCGCGAAAATATATTCTCCGCTCTCGTCCTGATCCTTCCCGGCATAATGAGGAACAATCCCCACACGAATCGCCGTAGATATGGGCAGGTTCTCATCATCATCCTCATATCCTATGCCGGATAAATACACATCCAGCTTCTCATGATTCGTCCGAATATATAATGATGTCTTATAATAATCACTCGTCTCACTGGGGCCAAACAGGTTCGCCACCAGCTTCGGCTGCGTTTCATCGCCGTTGGTAAAACCAAGCACCTTCTGAAAACCGTTGGAAATTTTATTTGTCGATACCGGATTCAGCCATCCGTTAAACTCCTCCAATACCGTTGCCGATCCATACCCTTCACTATATTGATTGGAAATTTCCAAAGAAACACCCGTACCTGCCGCCATATGAACTTTTGTCGTATGAGAACTGGTATGGTAAATATACCATGCAAATGTCGCTGCCACGATAGCAAACAAAGCTGCCAGAAGTGCAAATAAGGCAGTTACGAAATTTCGTTTTAATCCTTTTACCGTACCCAAACCTTGTACCTCTTCTCTGTCATTTTATCTTCAAAACACCCTGAAATGGGCATAGGTATACCACTACATAATGAATTATAAAAGAAGTGCCCGGATATTTCAACAGGAAGACGAAAATTACCTTGACGCAGGTAAGAAATCCCGACTAAAATAAGATTACACAGGACATTTGTCAATGTCTGTACAGAAGGGAGTGCATGATCATGGCGAAACTGAATATCCCCATTGGAATATCCGATTTTCGAAAACTTCGCGAAAACGGATATTACTATATCGATAAAACCGGTCTGGTCTCAAAGTTTCTTAATACCGAACCGGCAGAAGTAACTCTCATCACACGCCCGCGACGTTTTGGCAAAACCCTTGGAATGAGTATGCTGGCGCATTTTTTTGATATCCGTGACGACAGCAAAACACTGTTTGCAGGACTGGAAATTTCCAGAGATTCGAAAGCCTGTGCAAAATGGATGAATCAATACCCGACTATCTTTCTGACATTCAAGCGGGTAGATGGATTGAATTTTACAAATGCATATGAAATGTTAGTTTCCGTAATTGCCGAACTATATACAGAGCACCGGTATCTGCTGGACAGTGACCGTGTATCGGAGTATGATAAGCGAATCTTCAGAAATATCATTAATGGAAGTGCTTCTATGATAGAAATTAAAAACAGCATGATCCTACTCACCCGGGCAATGCAGGTCTACTATGGAAAACCCGTAATCCTTTTGATTGATGAATATGATGTGCCTGTTGCAAAATCCAATACAAATGGCTATTACAATGAAATGCTGGATGTAATGAAAGGAATTCTGCAAACTCTGAAAGATAATCCGGCTCTGTGTTTTGGCATAATCAGCGGCTGCCTGAAAATTGCCAAAGAAAGCATTTTCACAGGAACAAATAACTTCGTTTCGGATACGATTACTTCCACCCGACTGGATGAATACTTTGGTTTCACCAGAGAAGATGTGACTATACTATTGAGAGATGCCGATGCAGAGGAACAGGCAGACTGTATAAAATCATGGTATGACGGTTATCGTTTTGGAGATGTGGACGTGTATTGTCCATGGGATGTAATGAATTATATCCGGGATTACCAGCTTAACCCAAAAACCAAACCTACAAGTTATTGGAAAAACACCAGTGATAATGCAATTATTCGTTCGTTTATTGATTATGCCGGAGGCAGTATAACCATAAAACTGGAAACATTAATGTCGGGAGGATATATCATCCAAAAAATCGAAGAAGACCTGACCTACGATTATCTTCACTCTTCCGAGGAAAATCTGTGGACCATCCTGTATCTGACCGGATATCTGACAAGGGTTCCTGAAAAAGAGCTTCCTGAATCAGTTAGAAATACACTTTGTGAGAGCGGAAAATCTGCCCTGCTAATTCCAAACGCAGAGATTAAAGAAATATTTGAAACAACGGTCATAAAGTGGTTCGTTGACAATACAAGAAAATGGAACCGCCAGAAACTCTTCGATGCGTTCTGGCAGGGTGACAGCGAAACCCTCACGCAGGAGATGAATGCACTTCTGCGCAAAACCATCAGCTACCACGATTATAGAGAAGACTTCTACCACGCGTTTCTGGCAGGCATTTTTGCAGGTGCAGGATACGTAGTCGAATCGAACCGGGAACATGGAGAAGGCCGAAGCGATGTAGTTGTTTATGACACAGCTAATGGACGAGTGGCAGTCTTCGAAGCAAAATATTCCAAAACACTGGAGAATTTAAATCGCGACTGCGAAACCGCACTTCGGCAGATTGATGAAAAGATGTATGCAAAGGAATTTGAGGACAACTGCGATGAGATTCTCTGC
>JAQXIB010000062.1 GCA_029007575.1 Clostridiales bacterium
TTCATTCTGAAATCGAAATCTGTGTTCGCATCAAGAAATGTCTATACGGCGAATAGCCGTTCGAACAAATCAAATTTTTGATTTGTTCAGCAGACATTACTTATTAGACGGACGAGACGGCTCCAAACGGAATACCGGTGCGGAAGACCGACATGCTTTTTATCAAGGGGATGTTTTGCTACAGCCCTTGTTCTGCGTACGGCTTGCTACGCAAGGCGATCCCCCGTGATACCTCCTTTTCGACGAAAACCTGCTCCGCAAATAGCTTTGTCGTTACTCAGCGCTGGTTTTCTTTTCATTGTAGTCCCATCGTCTTGCATGGCAAGACGGCGGCACATGTCCGCTTACGTGACCAATTTATAGTTTTTCGAGAGACTGAAGCGGGCAGCTAAAATTGCCCGCCTTTTGTTTTCTCATCGAACGCACAGAAATGTTCATATTCTCTAATTATGAATTAGTAAAAGGTTTATAGTTTATTCATCATTGTGTTGACGGATATGTTATAATAAATATAAAAGCATGCTGCGCCAATGGTATGCGTTATGATAACTTTGGAACGTGACCGAAATCAAAGATTTCGAGAATCACTTTCAGTCGAGCGGGGCTTTGCACGGTTTCGGCCTTGCCGAAATGCCGCCGGTCGTATTTGGCGGCAAGGGCAATAGCCAAGCGCCGTGTGCCGCAGGCATATAAAACGGCGCTAATGCTCTGCTTCGCTGCACCAATAGTATGCGTTTGAATAAAAAGGCAAAAGCACGCTGCGCTTTTATATTTATTGAAACGCTGCTTGTGTGCATTGGAATACAAGGTAAAAAGCAGATTGTGCTTTTACATATATTGCGTATATCGGATCGTCAATCAAACGGAAAATGATTACAGGAGGAATGTTACATGTCGTTAGGAAAAATTTTAGTTGTAGATGATGATAAAAATATTTGCGAATTGTTGCGGCTATATCTTGAAAAAGAGGGATATAATGTGATTTTGTCCCACGATGGTTCTGAGGCTGTGGTTAAGTTCAATGCCTTGAATCCGGATTTGATACTGTTGGACGTTATGCTTCCCGGTTTGGATGGCTGGCAGGTTTGCAGAGAAATCAGAAAAAAATCCAATGTTCCGATTATCATGCTGACAGCAAAGGGCGAAACCTTTGATAAGGTGCTTGGATTAGAGCTAGGCGCTGACGATTATGTGGTCAAGCCCTTCGACACCAAAGAAATCATTGCGCGCGTGAAAGCGGTGTTGCGCCGGATCGATCAAAACAATGTTCCGGTGGAAAACAAAGAGGTCGTCTACGATAAGCTTGTCGTGAATATGACTCGTTATGAGCTTAAGGTGGATGGTAAGGTCATCGATACACCGCCGAAAGAATTGGAATTGCTGTTCCATTTGGCATCCAATCCCAATCGGGTATATACCAGAGATCAGCTTTTGGATGAGGTTTGGGGCTTTGAATATTACGGAGACTCCAGAACGATCGATGTGCATGTTAAAAGGCTTCGTGAAAAATTGGAGGGGGTTTCTCCTCAATGGTCACTGAAAACGGTTTGGGGCGTTGGCTACAAATTTGAAGTGACAGAATAATAGTTTGCGATAAGATGGTTCAGACACAAAACGGCGTCCTGATGCTGTTTTGTGTCTGAAAATATATTGTCCGAAATGTGCTTTTTATCAGAAACAACATTTTAGGCGAAATTTTTATTTTATGACAAATAAAATCCGGGCTGATATTGCCGGAAAGGATAGTCGGTGCAGATGAAAAAAAGTATATTTGCAAAGTATTTTACGATGTGTGCGACCTTTGTTTTGGTGAGTATCACTTTTTTAGGCGCCGTATTAATGATTTTTGCTTCTCAGTATTTTAAAGATGAAAAATACAGGTTGTTGCAGGCAAATGCCGAGAAGGCTTTGAATGCCACTTATAATACTTATAACGCGGCTACCAACGAAATATCGGCAACGGAATTACTGCCTGTTTTTCGCCTGTTAGCGTCTACGACCGAATCGAATTTCTTTTTGACCGATAAAAACGGAAAAACACTGTTTTGCTCAGAAGGATCTTCCTGTAACCATACGACCTATACGATCCCGAAAAAAATTTTGGATATCGCTGCCGAGGGG
>JAQXIB010000063.1 GCA_029007575.1 Clostridiales bacterium
CATTCCAAACCGAGCATTGCTGCCAAAACATTTTCCGCAAGTACCGCACGAATTCCGGACGGTACAGAACCCACCACGCCGATACAGCTGACAGAGCCATTTTGTGTACCCTGAACACCGCCGCCTTTAATGACCAAAAGGCATCTGGCCTCCAGATACAGCATGGATTTCTTTTCGGCGTTTCCCATCAACGCTTCCGAGCCGGTACCCGATGTGCAGCGCATCTTCATTCCGCGCGAAGCATAAGCCGCAGCTAAAAAAGTTTTGGAATACGGGGTATCATCACCGTCGATAAATACTTTTTCTGTGCCGTATACCGAAATCGTTTCCGCGTAGGTCGTAATACCCAGCATTCCCAGTTTCAGTTCTGTTGCTTCTTCTACCGCACATTGTGACAAAACGCCGGGACGGCCACATTGAGAGCCGATCAACAATCCGACACCGCAGAGCGGAGCATATCGGGCAACGCCGACGGTAGTTTCTGTTTCATCAAATCCGCGCAACGCAGCTTCCGCCGCATCACACGCAACCTGAATCGGATTATCGTTTAAATTGGTAACGTGGCATTGATTGGACGGAAAGGCACGTTCCCGCACCTTCTGCATCGTCATCATTAATTCCACGACATTCATGTGATGCATTACTTCACAAAGCTTTGCAGGAGTCAATCCACCCGCAATTTTGGTAATCTCCGCTTTGCCGACATGAATGTCCACCAGCATTTTCGCGATTTCCACTGAGTCCATGCTCATGGCTTTCTCTGCCACAGTGATGTCTATTGCATGATCTGCAATAAACGTATCAATAAAGTCGAAGTCTTCCCGTTTCTTGGAGTCCATTTCAACGATAACGCCGTTTTCGATCTTTAAAGAGGGCTTCGGATCATAGGGCGAATCCATTGCGATCAACCCGTATTCCGGCCATTCTTTGATAAAACCGTCAAGGTTTACAGGACGTTTGGAAAGTGCTTCAAACCGTTTGCTTTGCGGCATATCAAGTCACCTGTACCTTTTTATTTTTTTAACTCAGCCATCACTTTGCGAGTAATTGCCTCAACTAAATCGTTAACGTCGTTCTTGCCGCAGCTGCATTCTTTCTTGCTATCATATCCCGCAGGAACATCAGGAATAACAGCGGCATGGCTGAGCTTTTGTGTTCCGTCAGGGTTAGCGGAGTTGGTCGGAACAGAATCCCCCGGCAAAACTTCACATTGCGGGCATCCCGGATGCTTGCCGGGAGCGCCGAATTTTTTGCGAAGATCAAGCAATGTGTTGATTTGATCGCAATCCAATTGCTGCGCACCGCCGAGCTGACGAGCATACATGGAAACCTTTGCAAAATACTCGGTGGACTCCATATTGAAGTAAGCTTTCAGCAAAGTATTGCCGACCGTCAGAGCACCGTGGTTTTTCAGCAAAAACGCGTCATGCTTCTGGATATAAGGCATCAGAGAATCCGGAATTTCCATGGTGGAAGGAGTGCCGTATTCGCAGATCGGAACTGTGCCGAGGAAAATAACGGCTTCCGGCATGATGTAAGTGTCAAGCGGAATATTGCAAACAGCATGTGCGGTTGCAACCGGAGGATGTGCATGAACTACAGCGTTTACGTCCGGGCGCTCCTGATATACTTTCAAATGCATTTTGAATTCCGAAGAAGGATTCAAGGTTCCTTCCAATTTATTACCCTGACCGTCCACTTTAATGATCATGTCCGGTGTCATAAAGCCTTTGGACACACCGGTGGGGGTACAATAATATTCATTGTCGTTGATTTTTACGGAAATGTTTCCGTCATTTGCTGCGACAAATCCGTTCATGTAAATTCTTCTGCCGATTTCACAGATTTCTTTCTTAATCTCGTAAGCAGATTTCATCTTTAATCTCCCTTTCTTTTATTACAAACTGAATATATAGAAATCCAAAACGGATGTTCTAACTATTTATTTTTTGCTTCTTTGACGATGCGTTCGGTGTCAAGCGCGATCATATATTCCTCATCGGTAGGAATCACCAGAGTGGTTACTTTAGCGCCTTTGGCTGATAGGTTCGTGATCTGTCCGCGCGGCATTGTCTTATTTAATTCATGATCGATCTCAATGCCGAGGAATTCCAATCCTTCGGTTCCGATTTCACGCATGGTGCTGGAATTTTCTCCGATACCTGCTGTGAAGATCAACACATCAATACCGCCCATTGCAGCAGCATAAGCGCCGATATATTTCCGAAGCTGATGAGCAACCATCTTTTTCGCAACAACTGCACGGTGTTCCCCTTTATCTGCGGCAGCGCAAACATCACGCCAGTCACTGGAAATACCGGACACACCGAGAAAACCGGATTTTTTGTTCAGCAGGTTGTCAACCTCCGCAGCACTCATGCCCTCGTCCTTGATCAGATAGGTAACAACCGCCGGATCGATAGAACCGCAGCGTGTACCCATCATGATGCCGTCCAAAGGCGTGAAGCCCATTGAGGTATCAAAGCTCTTTCCGTCTTTGATCGCAGTAATAGAAGAGCCATTGCCCAAATGACAGGAAACGATTTTCAAATCTTTAATGTCTTTTCCAAGGTACTCTGCCGCTTTCAAAGAAACATACCGGTGAGAAGTACCGTGGAAGCCGTATCTCTTAATATCATATTTTTCATACAGCTCATACGGCAGCGGGAACAGATAAACATGTTCCTCCATTGTGGTATGGAAGGAAGTATCGAAAACGGTTACCTGCGGGATATCGCCCATGATTTTCTTACACGCTTCAATTCCTTTGACTACCGGAGGATTGTGCAGCGGCGCCAGTTTCTGTGTGGTATACAAGTAATCCAAAGCTTCCTGATCAACCAGAACGGATTCTTTGAATTTTCCGCCGTGGGCAACACGCTGCCCGATCGCGTCAATATCTTTCACGCTGTCGATCACGCCGTACTCTTTGCCGGTCAGCAAATCCAGAACAACCTTAATTGCATCATCATGCGTATTCAAGGTCAATTCATTCTTGTACTCTCTTCCGTCATGAGTGGCATGCTTTACAGCGCCATCAATGCCGATTCTTTCACATAGTCCTTTTGCCAATACCTTTTTTTGATCCATGTCAAACAATTGGTATTTGAGCGAAGAACTACCTGAATTAATTACCAATACATTCATTTGTACAGTCATTCCCTTCAGAATCTATGTCTCCCGGAATAATGAATATTATTCCTCATTTTAACCAATATATTTTAAATATTCCTGATATGCAGCTTCACAGTCGATTTCCGCACGAGGATTGTAATAAACCGGATTCAAACTATCGGCAATGATCCGTCTGGCATCGGTAATATCCTTAAATTCATCAAGTGCGATCATCTGTACTGCGACATTGCCGGTCGCGGTAGCTTCAATCGGTCCGGCAATAACATTGATTTTACAGAAATCAGCAGTCATCTGGCAAAGCAGATTATCCTTGGTTCCGCCGCCGATCATATGAATGGCTTCATACTTCTTGCCGGTGATATCTTTTAAGCATTCGTAGGTATAACGGTATTTCATCGCCAGGCTCTGATAGATACAGCGCATGATCTCGCCGCGAGTCTGCGGCACATACTGTCCTGTTTTCCGGCAGAATTCCTGTATTCTTTTCGGCAGATTGCCGGGGGTGGAAAACACCTCGTCATCTACATCGACAAAGCATTTGAAGGGTTCGCAAGCCAGTGCTTCCCGCTCCAGATCGCCGTAGCTGACATCAAAGCCTTCTCTGATCCACTGCCGACGGGATTCCTGAATCAGCCACAAGCCCATGATGTTTTTCAGGAAACGAACTTTTCCGCCGTATCCGCCTTCGTTGGTGAAGTTATATTTTTCTGTTTTTTCGTTGATGATCGCTTCTGATAGCTCAGTGCCGAACAACGACCAGGTGCCGCAGCTGATATAAATAAAATCATCCGTGACATTCGGAACGGATACAACAGCGGATCCGGTGTCGTGCGATGCAACGGCGATGACCGGTACCTTTTTGCATCCAAGCTCTTCGCAAATTTCATCGGACAGCATACCGCTGATACTGCCGCAAGGAATGATTTCCGGCAAAATTTTTCTCGGAATGGACAGCTTATCCAACAATTCATAGTCCCAATTTTGCGTTTTCGCATCCAACATCTGAGAAGTGGAAGCAATGGTGAATTCCGCTTTCATTTCTCCAGTCAGAAAATAAGCCATCAAATCAGGCATGAACAGCATTTTCTCTGCTCTTTCCAGAACGTCCGGACGTTTCGTTGCCCAAGAATACAACTGGAACAAAGTATTGAAACGAGCA
>JAQXIB010000064.1 GCA_029007575.1 Clostridiales bacterium
GGATTGATCTGTGCCTGTAATGCCTTAAGCTCACTTTTTCGTTTTTGCTCCTGTTCCGCCACGGTCTGATGCATCAACTGGTCGATCTTTTGGATCATCGTGTTATAGCTTTTTCCCAGATCGGCGATCTCGTCTTTGCCGGTTATGGTAACAGGAGCTTGAAAGTTTCCTTCCTCTACTTGCTTCATCTGTTCCTGAAGTAGTCGGATGGGTTTGGTTAACTGTCCGGCAAGCAATTCGGATAAAAATGCCGCAAGGATGACAAAGATAATGCCGATCCCAAAGAAAGAGATAAACATCCCTGATTGATTGGGAAACAGTTCGTTTGCATAGGTTGCTCCTGCCAATGTCCATCCGGAAGTTGGCATTTTGTAGATCGTATAAATGCGTTTCTCCGATCCGCTGCCGAGCGTCAGATGGTTTTCTTTGGCGCTTTGAATCTGTTCTACTTCCTCCCAGCGCTCGGGAATACTGTATAAAAGCTGTTGATAGGGGTGATATACCAGGTCTGTGCGCGTATACACCTGATTATCAAGATCAGTTTCGGGCTTGGTATCCATGAGGAAAACATATCCGTTTTTTCCCAGCGTGACGCTTCGGCAAAGCTTTTCTATTGTTTCATAATTCAGATCGATCAGCAGTACACCGAGCGCATTCCCGGTAGCTTTATCAATGATTTGACGGCTTAAGGATACCACCCAGCGGTATTCGCCGGCAAAGATGTTTTGCACGTGTGAAGTCGTGTAAGCAACACCGCCTTTGACAGCGATTGCGTTTTTATACCAATCCGTAGCGTAGTAGTTCGCGTAAGGATTTTGCTGCGGTTCATTGGCGTTGGCTTCACCTGTGTTTTCCCGCGTCATTAAAATTTTGTCGTTATCCCCAAAGATGATAATGCTGTAAATATCAGAGCGGGTTTGGAGCATACTGTCAAAGTATTCGGTGATATCTTCTTTGAGTCGCTGCTCCGTTTCGGGGCTGTGAGAAGTATCGGTTCGGAGATATTCCAATACATCATTGTTGGCAACGGCGATATTCGAGATACTTTTCATATAATCCAGATAATACTCAATATTGTCGCCGAGCCGTTTCATAATGGTATCGTTATATTCACTGGCGTTGCGCTTAATGGATTCTGCCGCAATGTAATAGGACGAAATGGAGATCAGAAACAGTGCAAGAAGAATAATCGCCATAAATGACAGCATCATCTTGTTTTTAATTTTATAAATATGGTTTTTCAGCTTCATACATAGTCCTGCCCTTTAAAGCATCATCTGGAATGCTTTCGGTAATTTTTCGGCGTCATGTCGGTAGATTTTTTGAAAATCATACTAAAATAATGAGGCTCTTTATAACCCACGGCTTCCGATATTTCAGCAATGGATTTATCTGTGTTTTTCAATAGCTGTTTTGCTTTTTCAATGCGCCGTTCTGTCAGATATTCCACAAAGGTCAGATCGGTATATGCCTTAAAGATACTGCTGAAATAGCTGACGCTGATTGCCAAATGGGAGCAGACGTCTTTTAATGAAAGATCCGGATTGGAAAAGTGCTCGTCAATATAGTTTGCCGCTTTTTCTCCTTGCTTTTCCGGCTGTGTAATCGGTGCGGATTTTGTGGCTTGCAGCATTTTTTGACAGCTATCCAAAAACTGATGTTCCAGCTGTTCTAATGTTTTTTCCTTTTCGGCGCCGGGAGAGACCGCAATCCCGACCACCTGTCTGTCTATGGTTCGGCTGACTGATAAGGATACTTTCTCAAGCAGATGATTGAGATAAAAAACGCATTGCTCAAAAGTCATATAGGTCGAACGGATGTCGGTAAACAAGGTATGGATTTGACGGACCAACAGAGGCTCGTCCCCATCCAAAATGATATTGGTAATATCAAGAACGCGGTTTTGGCTCAAAAAACTGGAAGAGCTTTTTTGGCTTACCATATCCGCAATGTTGATAATATTTTTATCCGGCGATAAAAATTGGTAGTACAGCGCGATTTGAGCAGACTGATAAGATTCCGGGAGACGCCGGATATGGGTGACATAATATCCGATACCGATGTGAACATCCATCCAGAGCGAGCCGGTCAAAGCGGAATAGACATCTTCAATGACCAGTTGGGCAAATTGCTCCAACCCCTCTCGTTGTCCGCTGATAATGAGGGAGGTGTTACCGTCAATATTCTGGAACGCAACCGCACCTGGATGTTTCCCGCATATTTCATCCGCGACATTATAAGCGGCATAATTGACCGCCTGGGATAATTTGCTTTTGATATCTTCCGACTCACACAGCTTTACAGTCGCCGTGATATAGGCTTCTGCGATCAACGGCAAGTCCAGCTTTTTCACGTTTTCCTGAAAAATATCGGTATCGATAGGGGTGGTGATGAGTTTGTTCAGAAACTGTTCCTTTGCCACCTTTTCTCCCTTATAGGCATCGCTTTCCAGTGAAATATACTTCTGTTTTTCGGTGTAATCGCGATCCAGAGCGATCTTTAATTTTTCCAGCAATGCTTTAAATTGCTTCTTGGTAATGGGCTTTAAAAGATAGTCCAGGACGCCGGCTGTTAAAGCCTGTCTTGCATATTCGAATTCATCATATCCGGTCAAGAGGATGGTTTTAATATTGGGGTATTGATCATGTACATAGCTGCAAAGTTCCAATCCGTCTACATACGGCATGCAGATATCCGAAATAATGGCATCCGGTGGATTTTGTTCAATGATTTGTTTGGCTTGGGCACCGTTTTCACAAGCCGCTGTCAACTCAAATCCGAATTCTTCAAAATTGATCATCTGAGTAATGCCCTGTCGGACGATCGGTTCGTCCTCTACGATCAGCAATTTATACATAATATGAATGTCAAACTCCTTTCGCTGCGAATAAATAGCGTGGGGATTGCGACTTATGCAGACGTTGTCCGGAAGATTGGATTTCTGTTTTTTGTTGATATCTAACACCTTTACATTAGTTATTATACTATCTTTGTGGATTATATGCAAGCGTATTTTGACATCACATAACCGAATCGCACCCTTTTTGTTTGAACTCCATATAATAATGCAGGACCAAATAAAAAGGTGGTGACATGGGCATGGATTATTTTCCGGATGTTTTGTATGCCGGAAATCATCTGCGCTCTCCGATATGGAAAATTGGCTGTTGGTAACCGTGTTGTCATTTGATACGTTGTTTGCCTGTATGACCTATGGCATGAAAAGAATTAAGATTCCGTTTTTCTCGGCGGCTGCCATTGCCGTGGTAGGAGCCGGATGTCTGATGATATCTATTTTAACCAGAAGTTTTACGGATTATTTGTTGACGGACAGCACAGCGGAAAACTTGATCAAATACATAGGATTTGCGGTCTTGATCATCATGGGAACGGTCAATTTGTTTCAGAGCCTGTTAAAAAGGCTTGTTCATCAAGAAAAAACCATTCGCTTTAACGTATCGGAACTGAATTTTGTATTAAAAATCTGCATGGATGAAACAAAAGCAGATGTGGACTGCTCCAAAAGATTGTCGGTTTGGGAAGCGTGCTTGTTGGCGGCGACACTGTCGGTGGATTCTTTGCTGAGCGGCTTCAGTATACAGGGCAATATGGCAGATTGCGTTGGTTTGGGAATATATTCCCTGGTGATGGGATTTTTAGCGGTATACAGCGGTATCTTTCTGGGAAAAAGAATATCCCGGTGCGGATATCATTTGTCTTGGCTGAGTGGAATCATATTGATTTTGATCGCATTTTTCAAGATGATCTGACCAATAATGGAAAAATAAATCATGTAACAATAGCTTTGTATGCGCGATAGAAATCAAAGAAAAATCGAAACAATACACATCTAAACGCAGGTGCCCCCAAAAGGGTACCTGCTTATTTTTATATTGATATTATCAGCGGCAGTGCTTTTGTAAGCTGTTTTTGAAAAGCTTGATCTGTTGTTTATAGGCCGTCGGAGCAAACATATATGAATAATTGGGAGTATACTTGTCCGTGGGAACACATTGAAACAAAAGAATTTTGACAGATATATTGCCGGAATATCACAGAAGCAGTTAAATAGGGAAGCTTTGCCTATACCGATAAAAAATCCCTGCTGTTGTAATAGCAGGGATTAATAAATGTCATTTGTATTTGGAAGGTCGATTTTTTCGCAGAGTTGCTTAATCTGAGAGTGAGATCATATCACGATTTTGTGTTTAATTATAACATAAGAAAGCTAAAAAAACAAGGGGGTTTTACAAAAAAATATACTGAATAAAGAAGTTTTTTGTTTTTTCATTCTTAAACTTTTATATGCGGCTGTGCTTGCGGCTGTTTTAGTCCGTCATTTCAGCCGTCATCATTGACTGATAGAAAATATTATTGCGGGAAGCAAACTTTCCACAAAGAAAAATGATAAAGGGGTTAATCAAAATGGCAAGAAGAGGAGAAAACATCTACAAACGGAAAGACAATCGCTGGGAAGGCAGGTATATGAAAGGCAGTGATTGTCAAGGCAAAACAAAATTTGGTTATGTTTATGCTAAAACTTACCGAGAGGTGAAAGAGAAGCTGAGCGCCTGCAAACAAGCCGCCGCAAAACCCGAACGTTGTAAAAAAGATTTCGGAGCGTTTTGTGATGAGTGGCTGCTGCTTTCCCGCAGCAGAGTGAAGGATTCTACCTATGTGAAATATTATAGCACGGTGAATCATCACTTAAAACCGGGATTAGGCGGCTTTCTTCCGCAAGATCTCAACACCGTTGCGATTGAGAATTTTAGCCACGATCTGCTGACCGGTGGACTTTCCGTCAAAACAGTACAGGATATTCTGACGGTTCTGCGGGCGGTTCTCAAGTATTGCCGTTGTCAGATCGGTCCGTCTTTTCCGGATATTGAGGTGATCTATCCCAAAGAGAGAAAAAAAGAAATGCGAGTACTTACCTTGGAAGAGCAGACAAAATTTATGCAGTATCTTCTCTGCAATATGGATGAAGTAAAGTTCGGCATTCTTCTTGCTTTGCTCACAGGAATGCGCATCGGCGAGATCTGCGCTCTGAAATGGACAGATCTCTCACTGGAAAATCAAACGGTCCATGTCGGTTCTACTATGCAGAGACTGCAAATTCTCGATGCACATTCGGATACCAAAACCAAAATTGTGGTCGGAGACACGAAAAGTCAAACCTCTAACCGTGTGATTCCGCTGACCGATTATGCCGTATCATTGTGCAGAAAGATGAAACCGGCAAACAATACAGCTTTTGTCCTCACAGGCGATCCGATCCGTTTTCTTGAGCCGAGAACACTGCAATATAGGCTCGGCAAATATACGGCTGACTGCGGCCTAAAGGATGTACATTTTCATGTGCTTCGTCACACCTTCGCCACTCGCTGTGTGGAGGTGGGCTTTGAAATTAAGTCACTCAGTGAGATTTTAGGGCACTCCAGTGCCAAAGTCACTCTTGACCGCTATGTTCATTCTTCGTTGGAGCTGAAACGGGCGAACATGGAAAAACTCGCTGCCGTCGGCCTGTAAAGCGGAAATATAAGCCGTCAAAATAATCAGTCAAAATTAGAAGACTCCCTTTGTTTGAAAGCATTCCGGGACTGATTTAGCATATTAAGCAACTCTGCGAAAAATCGGCTGATTGTCCTCCGGTAAAGAAGTGAGTTCGTTCACTTCTTTTTTGGCAGAGAAGTAGCATCTGCTATCATGGCGGAAAAGGAGATCGTTTTGTGGCCAGAGAAGATATCATGTGTATCCTGATGGACAGCGCGGTTCATGCCGCAGCCAGAGATGGATTGGAAAACACAACTACACGTAGTATCGGTTGTGCGGCGGGGTTGCCTGACTCTTATATCTATCGATATTTTCGGGATAAGAACGATCTGCTTGAGCAAGCCTATATCCGTGCCATGCAGTCTTTTTATCAGGTGATCCTGCGTAAGATCCAGCAGCTGCGAGAGCAGGAAAGAAACTTTGAGCCGGAGCAGTATTGCCGCCTGATATGGCAGGATGTATGGGATTTCCTCATGGAAAATCCGGATATCTGCCGCTTCTGCATTTATTATCACTACTCTCCAAATTATCATTCCCTCGCACAGGAAAAAGATACATACTACCGCTGTAAAATGGCAGAAATCCTTTCTCCGGAGTTTTTTAACAGCGTGGAGATTCCGCTGTTGTTGGACATGCTCTTTGCCATTATGTTTTTCATGGCTGTGCAGGTGGTTGACGGCAAGTTGCCGAAAAATGAGCAGACCGACGAGATGGCTTTCAACCAGATATATACAGCAATCTCTGCCAACCTGAAGCGGTTGCACGAAAATAAGGAGTGTGACAGTCAAACACAATGAATAAGAGCTTGAAAAAAATTCGAAATATCATCAGCACCGTATTGGTTGCGTTGGTCGTACTGCTTGCAGTGCTTCTGGTCGGCGCAAGGCTTTTCGGCTTGCGGGCGCTCACGGTACTTTCCGGATCGATGGAGCCTGTCTATCATACCGGTTCGTTGATTTATGTAAAAAAGGTGGATACAAGCAAGATCAAACCCGGTGACGTTATCACCTTTATGTTGGACGAAAAAACCATCGCTACCCATCGGGTAGTAGAAGTGGTGCCCGATGAGGAGGATACATCGGTCCTTCGATTCAAAACCAAGGGTGATGCCAATGACGTCGAAGACGGCGGTCTGGTACATTATAAAAACGTAATCGGTACGCCGGTGTTTTCGATCCCGTATCTCGGCTACGTGGCAAATTACATTCAGCATCCGCCGGGGATGTATATTGCAATATCGGTGGGCGCGATATTGATTCTGTTGGTGTTTCTGCCGGATTTGTTCGGCAAAACAGAGAAACAAAAGGAAAAAGCCGCAAGCCCTGCTGCAACTGAGGAGAGCGCGCAAGGCGCGGAACAAAATCGTGGGTAATGCCGTAAGGCATCCAAATAAATCATTTGATAGGAGATTATTTACATGAAGACAAAAACAAAAGCATTGGTATTGTCTTTTTGTGCGGTGTTGCTTGTCGTTACGACCGCAATGGTAACGATGGCGTTTCTCACATCGACAGATTCGGTAAAAAACACCTTTACTGTCGGTAAGGTCGCCATAACACTGGACGAAGCAGCCGTGAAAACGGATGGTACATACAAATCTGATGTCCATGAGCGTGTAAAGGCAAATGAGTATAAGCTGATTCCGGGTCACACTTATATCAAGGATCCTGTTGTACACGTCGACGAACAAAGCGAGGATTGCTGGTTGTTTGTCAAACTCGAGAACGGATTGAAAGATGTCATTGCCGATGCAACAATCGAAACACAGATGGCAAACAACGGTTGGACGTTGGTTGCCGGTCAAACGAACGTTTATGCTTACAACGCAAAAGTTTCCGCAAACGAGGATGTTGAAGTGTTCAAAAGCTTTACCGTAAAAGGTACAGCAACCGATTTATCAACTTACAAAGATCAAAAAATTATTGTAACCGCCTGCGCGGTTCAGGCAGACGGCTTTGATACCGCTGCGGCTGCTTTTAGCGCCGTCACGTTTGGATGATCTGCGGAATAACGGCGAAATGCCTTTATTTATCATAACATAATTTTGACGAAAGGGGGTGGATGTGGATGAAGAAGAAAGCTACTATTGCGGTTGTTGCTCTTGTTCTTGTAGTCTGCTGCGCTATTGGAGGTGCTATTGCATGGTTGACGGATACGACAGCACCCGTTACCAACACCTTTACTGTTGGTGATGTGGATATTACCCTTACCGAAACATGGAATACGGACACCAATAGTGACAGCTCAAATGACACATGGACGGCAAAGCTGGTCCCCGGAAATACATATGCCAAGGACCCTGTGGTTACTGTAACCAACGAGACCAATGTTGACTGTTATCTGTTTGTGAAGTTCGAGGAATCAAACAATGCAAACACCTATTTAACCTATACCTCGACCTTGATAGAAGAGAACGGCTGGACGAAAGGTGACGGAACAAATATTCCTGCTGACGTTTGGTACAGAGTAGTGTTGGCAAACGATACAACGAAATCATGGAATCTGTTGGACGGGAACAAGGTGACAGTAAACGCTGGTACAGTAACCAAAGACACCATGTCGAAAGCTCAAAATGCGAAGCTCACTTACACCGCTTATGCAGTGCAAAAGGACAACATTGATACTGCTGCCGCAGCATGGGCAAAACTAGGCGCTTAATGAAGAATGGAACAATTATTTCAGAAAGGAAGTTTTAATCCATGAAAAAGAAAATTTTATCCATTTGTGTTGCTGCTGTTATTGCAGTAACGGCAATCTCAGGTGCATCCCTGGCTTATTTGACCGATACCGACAAGGCTACGAATACCTTTACCGTCGGCAATGTTAAGATTGATTTGATTGAACAGCAAAGAAACGAAAACGGTACTGATTTGGTAGACTTTGTGCAGGACAAAAATTTGCTGCCTATCGTTGGTTCTGCGCAGGGCGCAAAAGATAGTTTCGGTCTTCCTACCGCTAAAAACTATGTCGACAAGGTCGTTACCGTGAAAAACAGCGGTACAAACGATGCATATATCCGCGCTTATTTTGCGATCCCGTCCGCTTTGGATGACGGTTATGAGACTTTCAACGCCGGATTGAACGTACTGCATTTTAACTTTGGTAACAAAGTGGTTGACGGTGCGGTAATTTCCACATATGGCAATGAATGGAACTGGAAACACGACGGCGAATGGAACTACTTTGAAACTACAATAGATGGTGTTGCATACAACGTATATTATGCTGATTATACGAAAATTCTTGCAGCAGGTGAAACGACCGAACGCTTTGTAGACGGTGTATATCTGGACAAATCCTTTGACGTAAAAGACGATGGTTATTATGCTTTTAACAAGAAACTGGAATTAGGTAACTTGGACATGAACAAAGTACAATGCCCTGTATTCTCAGTTGCAGTCCAAGCAGGTGGATTTGCTTCCGCTGAAGAAGCTATCACCAGCGCTTTTGGCGCAAATTACAATCCTTGGGGCGGCGAAGCTACTAACTGGCAATAATTTTACTTTTGCCATAAAGGAGAGCTGATCTATCGTGAAAAAGAAAATTTTATCTGTTTGCCTTGTCGCTGTTATAGCGGTAATGGCGATTACCGGCGCATCATTGGCTTACTTTACCGACGTGGACACTAACACCAACGTGGTAACGATGGGCGATGTTGACATTGCGCTGGACGAAGCTCCTGTTTCATATGATGACGCAACCTACACCTACACTGCCGACGAGAATGCCGACCGTGTGAAAAGCAACACATATGACAATGTTTATCCCGGCGCGGTTCTGCCGAAAGATCCTACCGTACATAATAACGGCACCATGGATGCCTATGTTCGTGTCAAGATCACGGTTGATTTTAACTATCTCGCGCTTTTGCAGGATGACGATATCATCTTTAACAAAGGCGAATGGGATGCTGACCTGAGAAACATTCTCAATATCGACACCCAAAACTGGACTTATGCAGGTTTGGAATTTGCGAATGACGGTACCCAAAATGTAAACTTCTATTATACCTACAACACCAAGCTGGCTGCCGGCGCTGATACCACTCCGGTATTTACTCAGGTGACGGTTCCTGTTTCCTTTGACAAGGAGCTTGATAACGCTGCAAGCAGAACTTTCAACATTGACTTGGAAGCTCACGCGATTCAGGTTCCCGGCTTTGCGGATGCGGATGCTGCTTGGACTGCGTTCGACGCCGAATAAGTTCTTTTGATGTTCTCTTTCCTTCGGGGAAGAGGGCATACACGAATGCCTTGACATATTTTTAGTGAGGGCGTTCGTTTATGCCGTAATCAAGCAGAAAATAAAATGTTTTGCATTTTGATTAGATGAGGGGGATATCTTATGAAAAACAAAATACTGGTTTTGGCTTTTGTTGTGGGATGCCTTGCATTATCTGCGTGGGGTACGACTGCGTATTTCACCCATGAAGGCACTGCGACAAATGTCATAACCGCCGGCGATGTTGCCATTGAGCTGCAAGAAACCGCTGTTCTCGAGGGGGGAGGCGATCCGGTGCCGTTTGAGGATGTCATCGGTGTGATGCCGGGAACGGAAGTGTCCAAGATCGTCGAGGTAAAAAACACCGGCGGGAATGCCGCGTGGGTGCGAATTATTCTTGACAAGGATATCCTTCTTGCCGACGGCGCAGAGGGAGAGGTCGATCTGTCCCTGATCTCCTGCGATTTAAATACCGAATATTGGACGGAGAAAGAGGGCTGTTATTATTACAATACTGCGCTGGAGCCCGGCAAAACGACTGAGCCGCTGTTCACCAAGGTGATGTTCGCTCAAACAATGAGCAATATGTATCAGCACAGCAAGGCGGTCATTCAGGTCGATGCGCAGGCGACACAGACTGCCAATAACGGGGAAACCGTCTTTGATGCGGTCGGCTGGCCGGATGCAGAGTAAGGGGGAAATAAAAACAGATGAAACGTAAAATATTGTCGCTTCTGTTAAGTTTGTCTTTGCTGATGTCGGTAATCATACCGGCAAGCTTGGCTTTCGCAGAAACCGGCGAAACCGCAAAGATCACAGTAAACTATGTTTATGAAAGCAATAAAGCTATGGTGGCGCAGCCGTATCAGGCGCAGATTGCAGAAGGCTCGGACTTTCAGAAAACATTGGAGATACCGAAACTCTTTAACTATTCCATTCCCACGAATAAGGCGGAGGGTCTCAGCGAGAACATCACGCTGAATATGGATGAATCCACCAAAGAGTACACGCTGTCTTTTAATCTCACCAATGTAACCGAGGACGTGACAGTGACACTTTACTATGTCGCGGGAACAGCAAAGTACAAGGTTTATCACTATTATCAGAATCTTGAGAATGATGACTATACCGATGCGCCGCCAAAGGTGTTTGAGCTGGAAGGCGACATTGATGCGTATACGGAGGCAGTCGCTGAGAACCAGCCGGGTTATCACTGCAACGGCGTACCGCAGACGACCATTGCGGCGGACGGGACAACCGAGGTCGAGATTTACTATGACCGTGATTATTATACCGTGGTTTTCGATGTAAACGGCGGTGTCAACGGTCCGGAACCGATTTATGCAAAATACGGCACAACATTTGAGGCCAAGACGATTAAGGAGCCGAGCCGAAAAGGCTACACATTTCTCGGATGGCAGCCGATTTTAGCTGATACGGTCACCATTGATGGAAATGTAACCTATGTAGCCCAGTGGCAGCCCGAAAAGGGGCAGGCAGACTATACCATCGTTATCTGGGGACAAAACGCTAACGATGACGAGTATTCCTATCTCAGCTCCCACGAAGCTTGGGGACAGGTGGGAAATTCAGTCACGTGGACTCCGGAAATGCTGATTTGTCAAGGCGCTCATGTGCATAATGAAAATTGTTATGCGTTTATTTGCGAGAAAGAGGAACATAGTCATAGCAAGGACTGTTATGCAAATGTAGGTTCAGAATCATCTGCTGGAATAGATGCCCCGAATAATCCTGCCAATGGTACTATTGCAAGAAAAGCATGGACTCGAAATGAAAAAGTAATTTATATCGACGGTAAATGGTACGATTATAATGGGAATGCGAGTATAGGCAGTACGGCAACTTCTACTTGCGGTAAAACAGAACACAAACACACTGATTACACTGGCTCCTGCTATGAACTGATCTGCACGTTGGAAGGTCACACGCATACCGACGATTGTTATATGGGTTCACTGCATCCCGGTGAAGCACTGTGGACAATCGATCACAGCGATACCGTGACGGTGGACGCTAACGGCAGTACCGTGCTGAATGTGTACTTTAAACGTACAGAGTTTACGCTGACCTTCAGGTACGGGAGAAATAACAATACAACCCAAACGATTCAGGCCCGCTGGGGCAAGAATATCGCAAGCGAGTATAATGCCATTGTAAAAGAAGCGGGCAGCAGTTTTTGGAGCAGAAATCGAGACGCAAGCGGGCCTTATACTAACTACATTGGCGTAATGCCGGCGGAAAACAGAACATATTACAACAAAACAGAGTCCGGCAAAAGCAATACAATGTACTATTATGCCGAGAATTTGAACGGTGAATATGAAGAGATTTTCCGGATATCCTTTGGCGGCACTTATTATGTCACCGATGAAGACCGTTATGAGTTTGAAGGCTTTACCTACGATCACGGAACTAACATCGGTGAAAACTGCAACGGCGCAGAGTTCTATTACAAGCGTAATTCCTACAACCTCGATTTTTACTCCGCAAGCAACAATACAACTGATCAATCAAAAGCAGTACAATATCAGATGCCTTTGGGCGAGTATGACTATGTTCCGACTGCTAAACCCGACAGTGTGGAAGACGACGCCGTTTTTGTCGGCTGGTATCTAAACCCGGAATGTACCGGTGAGCAGTATGATCTGTCTGCTCACACAATGCCGTCAAACAACATAGCTCTCTATGCCAAATGGGTTAACGGGCTGTACACGGTGACGACATACACCGATGATACCATGCAGTCGTTCTATACCTATGAGGGTTATGATGGAAAGCAAGAAAACATCGAGAAGTACACACTTGCCGTAGAACCGACGCCACCAACCAAAGATGGCTATGTTTTCATCGGCTGGTTCTACAAGGATGGTGAGACAGAGAAACCATTCTCTTTCACTATGCCGATCACCAAGGATTATGATCTCTATCCCAAATTCTCGGAGCCGCAGGCGGTGACCTACACCGTTCATTATTACAAAGCAGGAACAACAGAACAGGTCGCGGATGACCGCACGAATTCCGTTATGATTGGCACTACGGTCACGGAAAAGGCTAAAATGGGCACGGAGTTAAATCGGCTGCCGGCGGATAAGCAAAATAAGTACTATCCCACTAACACCAGCACGAGCGTCATTATCAATCAGCTTGATCAGGAAATTATCTTCTATTACAAGGAAGCGTCCTCTGTTTCGTACACGGTCTACTATCAGGACACTAACGGCAATGATCTGATCGACCCTGTTACAAAGACAACAGAGTACTCGACGGTCACCGAGTCGTATGTGCCGATTGATAACTATGCACCGCGTCAATACCAGATTATGAAAGATTTGTCCGTGGACGAAACGCAGAATAAGATCATTTTCATCTATGACCCGACGCTTACAACGCTTACCATCACCAAATCCGGTGCGGATGTAAGCAAAGATCCCAACCAAAGCTTTATTTTCTATGTCAAAGGTGCGGATGAGAACACCAAGGATATCGATATCACTGTGGTAATCAATGGAAACGGCAGCAAGACCATTCAGAGTCTGCCTGTTGGCACATATACTGTTACCGAGGATACACAGTGGAGCTGGCGCTATCGTGCGCAAAGCAGCAACCCCGCCACAATTGAAGCCAAGGGCGGCGACGTAAAAAATGAGATTATCTTTACTAATGACCGCACAGCAGACAAATGGCTGGACGGCAACGCCTATTGCCGGAATCTGTTCAAATAAGAAAGGAGGCAGCAACGATGTATCGAACGGAATTTATGAAAAAGACATTTAAATGGAAAAAATCCTTTGTGTTGCTGGTCTCCGCAGCAGTGCTTGTGTTCGGCGTTGTCGGGGGCACATTGGCATGGCTGATAGCAGAACCGCAGCAGGTCACCAACAACTTTGAATATGCTCAGGTTTCATGTCAAGTCGAGGAAACGTTCAAAGATAACGTGAAAAGCAATGTTTCCATCAAAAACACAAGCAATGTTTCGGCTTATATCCGCGCCGCTGTCGTAGTGACGTGGCAGGATGCAGCCGGCAATGTTTACGGCACAAATCCGGTGGCAGATCGGGACTATACGATAGCGTTTAATACAAACGGTTGGACGAAAAGGGGCGGCTTCTATTATTGGGATCAGCCCGTGGAAAAAGACGGCTATACCGGCGAGTTGATCACAACGTGTGAGCCGATTGGCGGAAAAGCACCGGAGGGTTATACCCTCTGTGTCGAGATCGTGGCTGAGGCGGTTCAGGCAGAGCCTGCAACGGTAGTCAGCGAAGCATGGGGCTTTGCCCCCGTCAGTTCGGAAAATTAAGGGAAGGAGGAAAGGAATATGAAAAAAACACGAAAATTCAGTCTTTCTCTCTTTCTTGCGCTGATGATGGTGCTGGCAATGGCTGTCACAGCTTTTGCCGAGGGCGCGGTCACCTATGACGGCGACGCACAGAAATTCATCTTTGAGCCCGGAAGCAAATATTCTCCCACCGATCTGTTTACCGACTTTAAGGATGTGATGCCCGGCGACAGTATCACCCAAAAGGTTCAAATTAAGAACAGCGTATCAAACAACGTGAAAATCAAGCTGTATATGCGTTCTCTCGGCGCACAAGAAGATTCGAAAGACTTTCTTTCTCAGCTTCGGCTGAACGTTGCACAAAACGGGACGTCAAACCTGTTTGACGCACCTGCCGATCAAACGGCGCAGCTTACGGACTGGGTGTATCTCGGCACATTCTACTCCGGTGCCGAAATTGATTTGAATATCACGCTGGATGTACCGGCACAGCTTGGAAATGAGTATCAGAAATCCATCGGCTATCTCGATTGGCAGTTCAAAGTCGAGGAATTACCTGTGGAGCCTGACGATCCCAAGCCGCCCCAAACCGGAGACAACGGTCTGACCGCGCTTTGGCTGTCGCTGGTGGCTGTCGGTGCGGCATGTATCTGTATCGTTTTTGCTTCCAAAAAGAAAAGGGCAGCAAAAGATTGAGTTGTTTTATGAAAACAACAATAAATACTATCAGAATTAATTCTTGATGTTTCAACAAACTGTATAATGCGATGCCGAGCCAGGCAAAACCTGTTCGAAGCATCACGCAACTCGTTCCGGCGTTTGAAACGGTGGAAAATAGGAAACAACTCGAATGGAGTGAAACAAATGGTTTCTTTACAGACGAATAAAATATTAATATCCGTTTTACAATGCGACGGATATGATTTCAGCGGATACTTTTTGTTTCCGACCAAAGAGCAGTATATTCCTTTTCACAGTTTTGCCGAATTGGTGTTGAAATTAGAACGGAGATTGGAAGAAATACAGCCGTTGCCAAACCAAAAACTAAGGAATTTTCCCGGTGTGGCAGATGATATTCCCAACAATGCCGATAAACCTCTTGCTGTTTCTGATGCGGATACAGCGAAGAAGTTGCAAAACTGCAAAGCGAGATTCTTTTTGCAGATTTGTTTTCGTCAACATTTGAGCTGGCAGGGAAAAATCGAGTATCCGGGAGAAAATCGAACAGAAAGTTTCAGAAGCGTTTTGGAATTGCTGTGCTTGATGAGAAAAGCATGTTGCGAGAATGACCGGCTGACCGTCGAAAAGGCGTAATAAAAGATATAACGACGCAATATATGCATCATTTCACGCAGATCAAATAAAAAAGGAGCAGACTGCTCATTGCTGAAAAAGCGGAGCGATCTGCTCTTTTTTGGGATACGGATGTCGATATGTGTCGTTCTGACGACGTGATCGGACAATTTATGTATTTTCGTGATTTCCGGTATGTATTACTGACGGTTTCGCTCCTTTTTTGGATAATATTCTTAAAAAAAGACCTTGTTGCAAGTGACTATCTGTTCCGTTGGGCGTAAATAAAGGGCTGATTGCCGCTTTATAGGGCTTGTCTTTTTTGCATTCTGTGTTATAATAGAACATGGATAATTATGCCATTTCATGAAATCGTTTTGCTGTTTTTCAGACAGGCGGAACAAACCGGAGGTGCGAAATGACAGACAAGGAATTACGGCGATTGAGCCGCAGAGAGCTGCTGGAAATGCTGATTGCTCAAACAGAGAAGAATGAAAAGCTGAAAGCACAGTTGGAACAGTATGAGAATCAGCTTCAGGATCGCAAAATCGCAATTGATCAAGCGGGATCTCTGGCAGAAGCGTCACTGAAACTGAACGGTATCTTTGAAGCCGCTGAACAGGCGGCTCAGCAGTATCTGGAAAACATCCAGTGTCTTAGCGCTCGTCAGGAAACGATATGTTCAGATATTCAAGCAAAAGCCGAACAGAAAGCAAACGAGATTATTCAAGAAGCATATGAGTACAGTCAGCGGGCACACACCGAAGCGGATGCTTATTGGAAAAAAGTGAAGGCGCAAGCGATCGCTTTGCTGAAAGATCAGGATGCCTTGCGTGAGTTGGTTGGTTCTGCGGGAAAGGATGAGCAGGCGTGAAGCGTCAAACGGATCCGTCCGGAAGCTTGCCTACCGTGGAGCAGCTGAACGCGGAGCTGAACCGGGTCAAATACACCAGAAGATATCATCGTGTGCTGCGAAGTACATTATATACTCTGATTGTGGTGGCGGCGGCAGCGGTGCTGGTGGCAACCATTTGGATGCCTGTGCTGCAAATATACGGCTCGTCCATGTCGCCGACATTGGAGGAAGGGCAGATTGTCGTATCCGCCAAGGGCTCCGGTTTTCAGCAGGGTGATCTGATTGCTTTTTATTTGGGCAATAAGATCCTGGTCAAGCGCTGTATCGCCGGTCCGGGTCAGTGGGTCGACATTGATGAAAGCGGAAACGTGTATGTGGACGGCAGCTTGATTGAAGAACCGTATCTGGTAGAAAAGGCGTTGGGAGATTGCGATATTGACTTGCCTTACCAGGTGCCTGAGAATAGATATTTTTGCATGGGGGATCACCGTTCTACATCTGTGGATTCCCGTAACACCAACGTTGGCTGTGTGGCAGAAGAACAGGTAGTAGGAAAAATCGTGTTTCGGGTTTGGCCGCTGTCCGATTTCGGTATTTTAAGATAGAAGGGGGTGTTGGGCAATGAAGCGTGATATTTTGAATGAAGCACAAGAATATATGAAAGTGCACCAAAAGAAAAAGCGTTGGCATCAAGTTGTGATCGCTTTGGCTTGTGTGGTTGTGTTTTGCACTACATATGTTTTGATCCTGCCGGCCATTACTATGGAAAATTCCGGTTCTGCACAAACAGAGCAGGAACAAGTAACTAACGTTATCACGCTGATTGATGCGTTGCCCGATTCCAACACCGTTGAGGACAAGCTGACGGCATATGAAGATGCCGAAAATGACGAAGCGTATGAAGCTTATTATCAGGAAGTGTCTTTGCAGGCGAAAACGGCATATTCCTATTATCAGGAGTTGAGTCCCCAACTACAGCAGCAGGTCACAAACGCAGCAAAACTCACGGAACTTGAGTGGCTGTGGACGGCGGCTGTCTATTCGGTTACGAATACCATAGACGTATATCAGGTTAATTATTATTCGCAAGCAGTGACAACATTGGTTTACGGCGGTACAGTAGGAAACAAAACTTCCGGAATGAGATTTGAATATTGGATAGCTCTGATTGTAGAAAAAGATAGTAGCACCGGCAAGCTTTATGTTAACACCATCATGGAAGCAAAAGCCGGCGTTTCAAAAGTTGATTGTAAGGCTACTACTGCGGATGGATTTGTTCTTCTGACACTTGATGCGATTGATGTGAAAGTAAATGATGAAGTTCGCGTTGATTTTGATTACAAAAATACTACAGGCTATTCGGCGACAAAATATGGCACTGTTACCGTCGGCGCCGATTTGAGCCCGAAACCGGCAAAAGACAATACCGGCAAGCTCACCATTGTGCCGGGCGCTGACACCCGTGACCTGATCGAAGTCAATTTGTATGATTACGGCAGCAACATC
>JAQXIB010000065.1 GCA_029007575.1 Clostridiales bacterium
TCCGCCTTTGTAGCAGGGAGAGCAGCTCCGTCAAAATCAAAGATGCCGTCAATACCGGCGCGCGTTCCTTGATGCCAGCCGCTAGTGCCATCGGAAAAGTCTCCGTTGATGATGTGATTCTTGTAAATCGGAGAATCACTGTCATCGATCACGATACCTCCGGCAAGCGTGCCGATCGCCACGCTGCCCGCTAAAGCTGCGGAAAATGCGATTGATAAAACTCTTTTAATACTGGTTTTCATTGTAAAGCCTCCTATTTTTTAGATTTCAATAACAACGGTTGAAAGTGATTAACGCTATCGCCTCCTCTTATGAATTGCCGGCTGTCTAGCCTACAATTCCGGTTCTTTCAATGCTCTCAGTAAAATATTTTTGAGTAAAGACATATATAACCAACGGTGGCAGAATAGTTAAAAGGCAGCCTGCCGCCGCATAGGTTCTCATTTCGCTTTGTGTCATAGCGCCTGTCATAAAAATATCCGCCTTGCTTAAAGCATCATAAATCCCGCTTAATTTTACCGATATCGGTTGATTGCTGCCCATAAAATACATCGAGGAGGTAAACACATCATTCCAATGCCAAATAAATCCGAACAGCAACACAGTGATAAAAGCCGGTATCGCCAACGGAACGATAATACGAAAATAAGTTTTAAACGGTCCGCAGCCGTCAATCTTCGCTGCATCCTCTAAATCCTTGGACATGCCCTGAAAAAATTGACGGAAAATAAAGATAAACAAACCGGATCTTAACCCGCATGCAAACAACGATGGCAGAATAAATGTCAGCGGAGAGCCAATCAAATTGATGTGATCAAATCCGGTGATCGGTTCCAGCAGCTTCAGCAGACCGCCGAAATCGAAGAAGCGAAAATTTACATAAGAGGACAGCACAATAGCCGGCGGCGGAACGATAATTGTCAGAATGACCAAAGCAAAAGCAATGTTTCGTTCCGCAAATTTGAATCTGGCAAATCCATAGCCCACCATCGAGCAGGCAAATAGCGCTGCCGCTGTGCTGCCGATAGAGATGACTGCCGAAAGGAGAACGGATTTTCCGTAATCCAAAACCTCCAACGCCGTTTTCATGCTTTCCAAGGTAAGCGAATCGGGAATCCACATCACGTTTGGGTTGTTAATGGAATCCGCACTTTGAAAGGCAGTGACAAACAGATAAAGCAACGGAAAAAGAAACAAATAGACCAGCCCGATAAAAAAGAGTGTTCGAAATGTTTTAATCAGAACCGAAGAAACCTTTCGTTTCAAAAGATATGACCGGTGCTGTTTGGAATTCATATGCGCTTGTGGCATCTTATCACATCCTTTCCATCTATTTCGGTTCCTTATTCATGGAGGAATAAAGGAACAGCAGCAATGCCAGTATCACGCCGATAATGGCAAAATAAGTCCATGCCATAGAAGATGCCCAGCCCAAGTTTACATTTTTGACATTCAAAAGTACCTGCTGCATGACCGCGTTGCTGTTGTCGGTAAAGGTATCCACAATGGTATAAACCGTGTTTACCAGAATAATCGGCATCAACATAGGAATCGTAATCATCCAAAAATTCTCCCACGCCGTTGCACCCTCAATAGCAGATACTTCATACAGTTGACTCGGAATACTTTGCAGACCTGCAAGAAAGATGATCATCTGAATCCCGGTCAGCCAAAGCGAGTCAAACATTTGATTGGAAATGGTGGTCGCATAACCGCTGATGGTTTCTCCCAATCCAAGCTCCGCCAAAAAAGTGCCGAGGAAATCGCTTTTAAAGACCGATCCAGAGGATATCATGTTTCCGGTCAATACGCTTGCTGCCAGATTGTCATTTTTGATAATGGTGATCACTATTCCCGAAGCAACGATCACCGGCAGGAAGAAAACCGCACGGATAAAAGTTCTGCCAAAAAAACGCTGATTCAATAAAATAGCTAAAAACAAACTGGAAATCAAGATGACAGGCAGCTTCCAAATCAGCTGTATCAGGGAAGCCTGCAAATTACCGATAAAGGTTGCGCTGCCGGTAAAGTTCTCGATATAGTTTTTCCAGCCGATCCACTCGGTTTGGTATCCTGCCGAGCTGATAGTGACATTTGAAAAAGAAAACTTGATCGATTGAATCAACGGCGCAAGGAAAAAGAAAAGAAAGCCAATGTAAAACAGCAATACAAAAGCTCTTCCGGTCCATGCGCTTTTAGCGGTCAGCGACATTCGGAATCGTTTTTTCATCCTTCCGCCCCCTTATAAGCAAAACTTTTCGGTGATATCGAGAGGTTTTCTGCCATAACAGCTTCGTCATTATAATTGACATAAACCGTTACTCCGTTTTGATAAACTGTTTTTTTCACGCCGGAGGCAATTTCGATATTCGAAACGATCTCACGGTTGTATATCAATTTTTGCAGCGGTGCATATGCTGTATATTTGTTCGCTGCGTCATCGATCCACAATCCATAATCAGAGCTGTACAAATAGTCAAATGCTGTTCCGGTCAAACCGGAGGAATCGGAGTAAATACCGTTATATAACAGTTCCATGCCGTATTCCACACTCTTCAAATAAACAAAGGTAGGATTTGATGACTGCATCATAGCCGGTGACGTCATATTGACCTTTCCGTGAAGCACCATCTGATAAAAAGGAACATCATAATCAAAGCTGTCAAAGCCGCTTGACTGGACAGGCACCTCAAAAATACGGTCTGCATAACCAAAAACATAAGCATTCGCATTGGTGAAAGCCGTTTTGACTCCGGCTTTTTGATACGCGGCGAGGACATTATCATAGATATCCGGCAAGCCGGCACGGTTAAAGGAAAGCTTATTGGAAAAATTGGAATATGTCAATTGCCCGATGGTGGAAAGCACAATTGCATCAATATTCAGCTTTTGATAGGATTTCAGATACGCATCGGAAATTTTGGAAATTTTTTGGGGTGTCAGTAAATAAAACGAAGACGCCCTGGTGTCGATTTCATAATTAGAGGGCAGATAGGAATGCATGGAAGAAATGACCTGAAACGGTGTTTTGATGCTGTCCCGTGTTTTGGCAACACCGTTTCCGCCTTTGGTATAACGCAGCAGATCTACCTCCGGATAAAACATACCGCCTTGATCTGTGATTCGTTGCGCAAGCGCCGCAAAATCCGGCGAACGACCGATTTTACCGCTTACCTTCGCGGAAGAGGGGACTTTTTTGTTGTCCACTCCCGCGTTGCTCCAGCCGATATATTTCACACTGACGTTGGTTACGCCTTTCTTTTCCAGTTCCTCCAAAATGGAGAGCGCCTGATCCACGGTGGTCAAAACCTTACGTTTCGTATACGGGATGCCGAGAAAAGAAGCCTCCGTTTCAACAAAGCCGTAAAGGCTGAGATTCATGGTCGGATTTACCGCGGCACCGGAGAATCCCTTTTCGGATGTCAGATAATCGCGATAAGTAGCAGCAATACCCGCGATATCGGCATTTTCCCCCGTCCCCATATAATAGCGAACTTGATAATTTTTCAAATTGTAATCAGCAGTAGAAATCTTAGAGGAAGTTTTACCCTTAATAATATTCTCCCGCTGTGCAAAATTCAGAAAATGAACGACACTGCTGATACAGTTATAGCCGCAATCGCTGTTTCCGTTGAAGTAGGCAATGGAAGCGGCGGCATCCCCGTTTGTAATGATACCGGTCAGGGTGTCGTTTCCGACTTTGGTGGAAAACACCGGGATCAGGATGCGTTCCTCGTGCACTCTGCTTGTTTCTTTGGGAATTGCCAGCTCATCGCAATAGACATATTTATCATATTTATTTAAAGACTTTATTCCGTTATTGAAATTGACGATCGCGCCGGAACCGTCAGGAACGAACAGCCAGCCCTGATCCTGCGAATTGCCTGCACCGAAGGAGGGTAATACATTGATCCCCATTAAAATACAGTCATCGCTGATCTTGATTTGATCCCAAACGACAGTAACCGCAAGGTAATCATTCTCCAGTGTATATTCTACCGGGAGGACAACGCCGACATCCTCAAAACGATAGACAACTCGAATCCCGCTGCTCAGCTTTTCCACCGAAATGCCGCCCTCTGCCATCACACAAGAGGTATAGCTGTCCGCATGCTGCGCGCCGGTGATTTCATACTGACCGTCTGCAAAAACATAGTTTAAAACAATTTGAGAAAAGATTTCCGAACGTTTCGCGCCGGTCGTTATCTCATCGATAAGCATATCATTCGGTACGCTGTACCAGATTTTACCGCTGGTCTTATTTTTCAAAGCAAAATAGCCGTTTTTAAAATCAGCATATAATACCGCATTCGCTGTCTCAGCCGCTTTTTCATAATAAGCCAGATCATATTCGGCGGTATCTGCGGTAACCCCGGGCTGAACCGGAAGCTCTCCCCCGCTCACCTTATCAACATCGATGCTTTCGGGCTGCTCATCGGCATCCTCAGCCCAATTTGCTCCCAGGAAAGATTCGTCATTGACAGCAAACGGAACAGAAACTGTCAAAGCAGTCATTGCAAAGATCAGAACGGCACTTATGATGATCTTTTTGATATTTGCAGCCATATATAAAGCACCTCGCTTTTGAATCATATCGCTTTATTTCAACATCGCTTCCTGAATCACCGATAGTACAAAACTATAGGTCTGTTGCATCAATGTGAAGAACAAAACGATCAGGAATAAAATAACTGCCATTCCGAATATCGTTGCCGCCATAAACAACAAGGTCTTGGAGAAAGAATATTGATGGATGGTCATTAATCCCAGCAGAAGTATGATCAACGACCAAATCATCCCCAATGCCCCAATAACAGTAATAAATGCGCCTTCATTTTCCAATAGAATATTGGAAAGAATAACACAGATAAATTTGCTGACAATGAAAGGAAGCAAAGCATAAGCCGTGACCGAGATGATTTCTTTTAATCTGCCTTTCCCGTCAAACAAGGTACACACTGCCCAGTTGGCAATGACAAACAGGATAAATATACCGACTGTCTGCAAAATAACCATGAGGGTATTATAATCTCCGGCTTGATTCTTATTGAAAATAAAACCGGTACAAAAATATTCAAATGTCGTAACGGCAAGCAGCAAAAATACAAATATGCCGGACAAGCCCATGGACGAAAAATTTCGGAATTTTAATTGTTCAAATCCGTCAATCGGGTGGAAAACAGTATAGAAAGGAAGCAATCTTTTACATTCCATTTTGCTGAAGGATTGCCCTTCCGGTGTTTCGGTGTATTTGAAGTAGTAATGCGCCAAAAGAACAACGACCGCCACCACAGACAGCAGAGCAAGAACGACCAACGGCCAGAATTTTTGCATCATTTCGCTTCTGTACTCGCTGAAAGCATTCGAATAATCACTGACGTCGTTTGCCAGCTTGAAATATTGCATGGATTTCTGATAATCGCCCATTGCGTCATACACAAGGCCCAGGCTTTCATAAGCGTATATGCTGTTTGTGTTCCGTTTCAGGATCTGATTCCACTTATCCAAAGCATTATCCACATCGTAAGCATTCAAACCGAGGATAGCTTCCCGATAAAGCAAGCCGTAATCATTCGGAGCAAATTCATAAATGCAGTTTTTGATCGAATCGGCAACATAAACGCGATTGCCGATCGACTCGATTGCCGAAGGATTGGCAAAGGAGCCCAACTGGTCACCATAGGTTCCGAATACCGATACCAATTGCCCGTGAGTGGTATATTGAAACACCTTTCCGCCGGTTTTATCCAACAAGTTGATAAAACCTTCCGAATCAACGTCAACGTCGGTAAATTGCGTGATGGCGCCTTTTTGCTCATCGCTTCCCGCAAGCGCTGAGCCCGCCTCCAAATCTCCGAAAACCATTTCTTCGGAGATGGTCTCAGAGCTTTGAAAATTCAAACGCCTTACTGCGCCTTTAATGTCTTCAGCCGTATCGGTTACGGTATATACGAAGCCGGCTTGATCTATATCAAAATTGGAAAAACTGGCGGGAACCTTTGAAATCAAACTTTTTTTGCCTTCTTTAGAAAGAAAGGATTTAAAAAAATTGGAAATGGATTCGCCGATCGACAGAGATACTTCATTGCTGCCGTAAAAGCGAACAAACTCTCCTTTTTGATTATAAACAAAGGCTCCTAAATTGATGCTTGGCGCCAAAACCATGAGCTGGTCATTGTGATCAACCAATAACTTTGTGACCGCAAAAGGCATATCGGTATTTTCCAGCACCTCATCCGGTCGTTCCAGCATTTTGATCATCTTGCCTGCGCTGTCAAAAATGAGCACCCGTGTGTTTTGCGTATCGGCAACATAGATATTCCCTTGTTTATCGACCGTGACGCCCATTGCATCGGTAAAAGAAATTTCGTTGCCGTCTTGATCATAGAAAGTATCGAAGACCTTTTTGACTTTAAATGCCGTATCGGTTATGATGATCCGGCTGTTTCCGGCATCCAAAATATATACATTGTCGGCATTATCATAAAATATATCGGTTGGGGTGTCCAAACCGTCAGGCAGCGCCATATCGGTGCCGGTAATTCGTCTGCTGAGCTCATAACCGACAGGAGCTGCTGTTGAATTGCCGTTTGAATCATATTCATATCCTTTATAGGGTGCATAATTGACCTCTGCCGCCGAAGCACGGAGACCAAATAACATCGGACCGGAAAGGAGGATACAAGCCAGCAAGCATCCGAGCTTTTTCAATTTCAATTCCATCACCACGCCTCTCGGTACTAAATTATCAGCTATTTCAAACCGGAATGAGCCATTGTTTGCATTACGGAGCTTTGAGAATACAGGAAAATTAAAATCGGCGGGATCATCATGATAACGCTGACCGCCGAGCCCGCTCCGGCACGGGTGATACCACCCGACGCAATTGTGGAAAGTACGCTCGGAAGCAATTTCAAATTTTCGCTGTAAATATAAGTTTGAGGATTGCTGTTCCAAAGTGCCTGAAAGGTAAAAATAATGACAGTCAGCCACGCTGGCTTTGCAGACGGCATGACGATGCGAAAGAAAACAGAATATTCACTTGCGCCGTCAATACGCGCAGCCTCTAATGTAGCATCCGGTATTGATGCCGTTAAGAATTGTTGCATCAAAAAGACACCCATCGTTCCTGCCATGACCGGTAAAATAACAGCCCAATAAGTATTGATCGTTCCAAGCCCGGCAAGGATAATATATCGCGGGAGCGTAATCGCATCTCCCTGAAACAGCAAAGCAAACACGACCAGTATGGATATTAAAGCTTTGCCCGGAAACCTTGCCTTTGCCAAAGGATATGCTGCCATCGAAGCAACAATCGCATAGATCACCGTTCCGCCGACAGAGACAAAAACGCTGTTAAAGATATATCTGGAAAAAGGAACCCATAAATTTCCCGCCAATTCAAAAACCATTTTAAAGTTTTCGAATGTCGGATTTTTTACAAAAAAGCGCGGAGGGAATGCATAATATTCCTCGATC
>JAQXIB010000066.1 GCA_029007575.1 Clostridiales bacterium
AACCGCCGAAAACACCATGACGGTTAAATCGTTTGATAATTCTTTTGCTTATATTGATGATGGAGTCAAGATTCCTGTCGGTGCTGTATTTACTTTTAAAGCAGAGTGAGTTTTTGCGGCTTTAAATAATGTTTACTAAACAATCCTTTAATTCGCATAAATACTGACTTTAAGTGGATTCAATACAAAAGACATACAGCAAAGGATGCAGGTATTGCGTCTGTTCCACAAAAGAACACGTTTGCTACAGCTATGTCTTTGTAAGCGCAGACATCATGCCTTTTCTGTACCATCAGCCGCAGGTTCAAGTCTTAAGCAAAATTGTTAATCTGCATCTTTTTCATTACCGATAGATATAAAAGCCATTCATTCTAGGAAATTACCCGGAATGAATGGTTTTTTGTTTTTGTGTAGGTTGTAACTCTTTCAATGATAATGTTCTTCTGACATTTCAGCAATTTCTTTCGTTTCCTGAATCGTCCCGAACGGATGCTGCGGCGGCGCATAAATCGAATACAATTTTAGCGGCGTGTTTCCGACATTGACAATATTATGCCAGGTACCCGCCGGAACGATCACTGCGTAATCACCGTTAATGTTTTGTCGGTATGTCAGATTGTTTTGTCTGTCTCCCATTTTTACAAAACCCTGACCGCTTTCCACGCGGATAAACTGATCTAAATGAGGATGCATCTCTAAACCGATATCTCCGCCAACTCTAATGCTCATCAAAGTCACCTGCAAATGTTCTCCTGTCCATAAAACAAACCGAAAGTTTCTGTTTGCTTTGGTCACTCTGTCAATATTGATGGCCAACGGATACGGGCCGAAATCAGTAATATCCGCCGTACTCCTATAATCCATATTCAAACAAATCCACTCCTTTTCTGCTATACCACAGATTTCATCCTGTGTTTGCGTATCATATTATATGAATTGGAAGCTATATTGGTGTGTATCCCAGAAAAGCGGAACAGGCGGCATACGACTGATTGCGTATGCCGCCTGTTTCTGATTTGGCTTTTTATGGTACAATATAATCTTGCACAACATGAAATAATTCGGGAACAATGAGTCCATCCACAACAATTCCCTGTTCGGTAAATTCTTCTGCGTAAATTTTGCCGGTATCCCGGATCCGTGCAACCAGATTTCCCTTATCATAGGGGAGCAAAAGCTTCCGGCGTTTCAGTTGGCTCGGTAATACTTCTACCATTTTTTGCAGAAGTGCATCCAATCCGTAACCGGTTTTAGCGCTGATTGCCACACAATTTTCCTCCGCTGAAAAAACCGGAAATTCTGCCAAACGGTCACATTTATTAAACACCTTGATGACCGGAATATCACCGCATCCCAATTCTCCCAACAACTGCTCAGTAACTTCGATCTGCTCCATAATATCATCGTTGGAAGCATCGCACACATGCAGAATCAAATCAGCATTGGAGGCTTCCTCTAAAGTGGAGCGAAATGCCTCTACCAAATGATGAGGCAAACGCCGAATCAATCCGACGGTATCAATCAGCAGCACGTTACGATCATCCGGCAAGCTCAGCGAGCGCGCAGTCGGATCCAGCGTTGCAAAAAGTTTATTCTCTGCCAGCACACCGGCATCGGTCAGCGCATTGAGCAATGTGGATTTTCCCGCATTGGTATATCCGACAATTGCCACCGAAACAACATTGTCTTTTTTCCGGCGCTGTCTGCGTAAGCTGCGTTGTTTTTCCACCTCTGCCAGTTCTTCTTCCAAAGTGTGAATCCTACGGCGAATATGCCGTTTATCCGATTCCAGTCTAGTTTCTCCGGGGCCTCTTGTTCCGATACCTCCTCCTAATCGGGACATCACGGTTCCCATACCTGCCAAGCGTGGCAGCCTGTATTTTTGCTGTGCCAGCTCCACTTGTAGCCGACCTTCTTTGGAGCGGGCGCGCATAGCAAAAATATCCAGTATCAAGGTCGTTCTGTCTATCGCTCTCACCTGCGTCATTTCTTCAATATTGCGGGTTTGCGTCGCCGTCAGTTCATTGTCAAATATCAGCAATTCGGTTTCATTCTCTTTGCAAAACGAGGCGATTTCTTCCAGTCGCCCCGCCCCGATACAAGTTGCTTTATCATATACTTCCCGGCGCTGAATGACCTTCGCCTGCACTTCGGCTTGGGCAGTTTTTGCTAATTCTTCCAACTCAAGCAGAGATTGATCGGGATCATATTCTCCTAAATCCACACAGACCAATACCGCTTTTGTCCATTCTTCCTGTTTGATATCATACATATACTTATCTCAATTTGTCCTGATGACAAATAATCCTTTCGTAATGATATAACCATAAATTTGTTAGAACATGCGCATTTCGATCATTCCCCTTTCGGTCGGCTTTCAAGTCTATTATATAGGATTTACTGAAGCAAAGTCAATCATCCCCTAAAAATAATCAATTGTAAAGTCCGGCAATCCATGTTATAATAACCTTGGAATACACGAAATCAAAGATTTCGAATCTCGCTTTCAGCCGAGCGGGGCTTTGCACGGTTTCGGCTTTGCCGAAATGTCGCCGATCATATTTGGCGGCAAGAGCAAAGCAAAACACCGTTCGCTCAAAGCGGCGGTGTTAATAACCATTGGAACGTGACCGAAATCAGAGATTTCGAACGTTCTCAAGAACATTGTTATGCCGCTCCACTTCGTTACGCGAAATGTTTGCATAATAATAACCTTGGAATACACGAAATCGAAGATTTCGAATCTCGCTTTCAGTCGAGTGGGGCGTTGCACGGTTTCGGCTCTGACGAAATGCCGCCGGTCATCTTTGGCGACAAGGGCGAAGCAAAACACCATCCGCTAAAAGCGGCGGTGGAGCGTGCCGACAAAGTCGACAACGCTCTCGAAGGACAAACGCAATCACTGCGGCAAAGCCTTGTTCTGTGTTTTTCCTCCGATACCACCTTTTCAACGAAAACCAGCTCCGCAAACGGCTTTGCCGTTGCTCACCGCTGATTTTCTTTTCAAAGAGTCACTGCGGCGGCACATGTCCGCCTACGTGACAAATTTTAAAATTTATAGTTTTTTGACAGGCTGGACCGTACGCTTACAAGCGGCGGTGTTAATAACCAGAAAGGATTGATGATATAAATGTCAAAGCAGGGGTTGACGCATATTTATTGCGGAGATGGCAAAGGAAAAACCACCGCCGCGATCGGATTGTCCGTTCGCGCTTTAGGCAGAGATTATCGAGTTATATTCCTGCAATTTCTGAAATGGCAGGAAACCGGTGAAATTTCCGCTCTGCAAAATTTTAAAAACCTAACGATTGTCAGAGGTGAAAACCTTGTTCATAAGTTTACATGGAATTTGACCAGTGAGGAAAAAGAGCAACTGATCCAAACGCACAACGAAATGTTCCGACACGCCATATCTCTGTGTACCTCCGATCGATGCCTGCTTGTCATGGATGAATTGGTCGGGACCTATGACATGAATCTAATTGACCGGAACATGGTGCTTGATTTTTTACAGCACAAACCCAAAAATTTAGAAATTGTCATGACCGGCAGAAATCCGGCGGAGGAGCTGCTGAACATAGCGGATTACGTTTCCGAAATCAAAAAAATCAAGCATCCGATGGACCAAGGTATTATCGCCAGAGAAGGCATCGAAATGTAGAAAAAGCCATAATTTTCTCTCCTGTTTAAACCGGAATTGGTCGTAAAAAGAAAGGACATTGATTCATCATGGAACTATACTTGCTCATTGCAGTCATGATACTGCTTGTCATCAATTTAATTGTTTTGCTCATACAAGGCAAAAACCTAAAACGCAACGATTCCGCAAAGATGATTGCGGAATTTGACCGCCTGAAAGAAGATACCGAAAACAGTCAAAGACGGCTTCGTCAGGAACTAACGGAAACCACGCAGAATTCCGTAAAATCTTTAGGCAGCATGCTTTCGGACAATCAACAGCTTGCCGGAGCCGCACAAAGCAAAAAAATTGAAGAGGTCGGAAAAAATACCGTGGAACGTTTGGACTCCATTCACAGCGGTATTTCCCGCCAATTAAGTCAGATGAGTACCGCGACCGAGGACCGACTGAAAACCTTTTCCATCGAAAATGAAAAAAAGCTGGAAAATATCCGTCAAACGGTTGAAACAAAGCTGACCTATATCCAAAATGACAATAATCAAAAATTAGATGAGATGCGAAAAATCGTAGACGAAAAGCTGCAAAAAACACTGGAGGACAGAATGACGCAATCCTTCCGTTTGGTAAATGAACGTTTGGAGCAGGTCTATAAAGGATTGGGCGAAATGCAGACGCTTGCATCGGGTGTCGGTGATCTGAAAAAGGTGTTATCCAATGTAAAGACCCGCGGCATTTTGGGCGAGATCCAGCTCGGCGCGATACTGGAAGAAATCCTTGCTCCGGAGCAATATGACGTAAACGTCATCACCAAAAAAGGAAGCAAAAACCCGGTTGAGTTTGCCATTAAGCTTCCCACCGAAGATGACAAGCACATCTATCTGCCGATCGATTCCAAATTCCCGAGCGATGTGTACGAGAATCTGGTAGACGCTTATGAAAACGGCTCCAAAGAACAGATCGATGACGCCGTCAAACAATTGAAAGCACGGATTCGCAGCTTTGCCAAAGATATCAGCGACAAATATATCGATTCACCGAATACTACCGATTTTGCAATTATGTTTCTTCCGTTTGAAGGACTGTATGCTGAAGTTGTCAATCGAGGAATGGTCGAATCCTTACAGCGTGATTTCAAAATCAACGTAGCCGGGCCGAGTACGATGGCAGCGCTGCTCAACAGTCTGCAAATGGGCTTCAAAACCTTTGCCATTCAGAAACGAAGCGGTGAAGTGTGGAACGTGCTGGGAGCTGTCAAAACCGAATTTGATAAATTCGGAGAGGTCCTTGCGGCAATACAGCAGCGTTTGGAACAGGCAAATAACGAATTAGACAAACTGGTCGGGGTCAGAACCCGACAGATTCAGCGAAAGCTGAAAAATATTACCGCTTTGAACCAGCAACAGACTGATTTGATTTTACCCTCGACAGAGGATCTGCTTGCAGAAGATACCGTTGATGACGCGGTCGACTCCAATATTTGACAAAAGTCTTTTCTGCCTGTAAAATAATATCCGAAGCATTCAATTCAATAATAAAAAAGACCTTTCTGCTTAAAATAAACTCAGACACTTTTCCCGAAAGGAATGATGAATATAATGTATGATATGATTATATTGGGCGCCGGTACCGCCGGGTTATCCGCCGCGATCTATGGCGTGCGCTCCGGATTATCGGTGCTTGTGATCGAAAAGAATATCCACGGCGGGCAGATTCTAAACACGCCGGATGTGGAAAACTACCCCGGTATTTTAAAAATTTCCGGATTTGAATTTGTTGAAAACCTATACAATCAGGTCATCTCACTTGGTGTAAAAGTCGTATATGAAACCATAAAAGGATTGGATCTGCGTCCGGCTGTTAAGACGATAGTTACCTCGCAAAAAGACTATCAGGCCAAAACCGTCATTATTGCCAACGGAGCAAAGCATCGACATCTGAACTGCCCCGGAGAAGAAAAATTCGCGGGCAAGGGCGTATCATATTGTGCAACCTGCGACGGCGCTTTTTTCCGTAATCAGGATGTATGCGTTATAGGCGGCGGCAACACGGCATTGCAGGACGCATTGTATCTGGCCAACAACTGCCGAAAAGTATACTTGATCCTTCGCGGCAACGAATTTCGGGCAAATAAAATCAATGTCACTGCGGTCAAATCCCGCAGCAACATTGAAATTATCTATAATCATACCGTAGAGGAAATTGTCGGCGACAACGCGGTAACCGGCATCACGATTCGGAACAATGCCATGTATCACAATCAAACCTTGCAGGTCAGCGGTGTATTTGTCGCCATCGGCGCCGAGCCCCAAAACCAGATGTTTGCGAACATGATACGTTTAGATTCTGCGGGATATATTGTTGCCGGTGAGGATTGCAAAACCAACTTAGCGGGAGTATTTGCTGCCGGCGATACCCGTACCAAAAAGGTAAGACAGCTCGTAACCGCAGCCGCAGACGGCGCAGTAGCGGCTACCGAAGCCGCACAGTATTGTGCTACGGTATAATACATCCGATTGACATTGTATTGGACAGGAGAATAGAGATATGAAGATAAAGCACAAAAAGACCTTTATCCTCAGTGTCGTAATCATTCTGCTTATCGTGACAGGAATCATTGTAAGCACTATATTATATTTTCAAACACGTTTTTACACAAAAGAACGAATTACCGGTACTTTTGAAATGGTTGTAAGCGGAGCAGAATATCATCCCGAAGAAGAGTTTTGGGAGTATGAAAACAGCGGCACGCAACGTTTAAGCAATGATGGAGCAGGAAAGTTTAATCTTGATAAAGTTGCTGAAAAATAAAAAATTATTTATGATTATGCTTTTTAATAATATTTATTACTAATTGAATTTTTACTAATTTCTGGAACGCTGAAACATAGGACACATTTATGAAACAACAAGATATTGGCATAGAAAGGAATAGTAAAATGAAATTTTTAAAATTATTGGTCTTTGTTTTTTGCCTTTGGTTTATGTTATGTGGCTGTAAAATGTGCAGAACTCTATATGACGGTCAAAGACCAAATGATTACCCAAACACAAGATGGGTTTCAAAAGAGCCGGATATCTATTTTGAAGTATCTGATGTTCCTGGACAGTTATGTTATGGGAAATTAGTCAAAGACGGAAAGACAATTGACATTAAGGTGGATTTCAGTCTTGATACAGATGTGTATGTCATGATTAATGATGGCGTGGGTACTAGGACTGACGAGAATTTTTTATTTAAAGGATATTGTAAATTTTCAGAGACAAAGTTGGTTATAACAATTGAGGGAAATCCTGAGAATTATGGGAATTATTATTTTGGAGAAGATGTAAAAAAGATCACATTTATCCGTGAAGAACTTCCCGATGTTGTTTCCGATAATGAGTGAATTTTGTGGACTGTTTTTCGACAGTCCCTTTATTATTTTCTAATGCTCACTGAACAATTCATAAACAACGACAGCCGTCCGAACAAATCAAATTCTTGATTTATTCAGCAGACATGATCTTATAACGTTCAATGTTTCTTCATCCTGCTTGACAATTCCTTTTTGTAGGCAGCAAAGGCATTTGGAACTGTATAAATTTGTTCCAAGGCTGCAGTATCTGCTACCGCTTCGTCAAAAGCAGGATAAATGTCGGAGCATTTTACATAATACCCTATCATCTGCCATTCAATATGAGTAAAAATATGCTTAGCCGGTTTCAATGGCTCGATAACTTCTTCCTGTATGCCGCGTGATCGCAGGTAGTCTTTGACCTCCTGCTCATTGAGGTGTCCATCCAGATTCGTAAATTCCCACAATCCCGCCAGCAATCCGGAGGCTTGCCGCTGATGCAGTAAAACGCCTTGCGGTGCACAAATCAGTAAAATCGTTTTCCGTTCTATTCTGCGCGGCTTTTTTTCGGATTTGACCGGATAGAGCATCGAATTTCCCTGTTGGTATCCCATGCATTCCAAGGCGATCGGACAGCTTTCACATTTGGGAGCCCCGTTAGGCAAACAAACCGTAGCTCCCAACTCCATAAGCGCCTGATTAAAATCTCCCGGCTGATCCTGCGGCATGGCTTGGCATAAAAGCTCCTGATATTCCTTTTTTACCGTTGCAGCGCTAATATCCGCTTCACTGGCAAAAATACGGGATAGCACCCGCAGCACATTGCCGTCTACCGCAGGCACCGGAATGCCGAACGCAATAGAGGCGATCGCGCCCGCTGTATACGGACCGATTCCGCATAAATCCAGCAACAGTTCATAAGAAGGCGGCAGCATGCCGTCATATCGCTCCATCACCTGTTTGGCTGCCTTTTGCAGATTGCGTACCCGCGAATAGTACCCAAGTCCCTCCCATAACTTATGGAGCTGTTCCTCCGGTGCCGCCGCTAACGACGGAATGTCAGGAATTGCCTGAACAAAACGCAGAAAATAAGGAATCACAGCCTCAACACGCGTTTGCTGTAACATGATCTCAGAAAGCCACACCCGGTATGGGCTCGGCTCGCTGCGCCACGGCATCTTTCTGGCGGACAAGTGATACCATTCTAATAACGGCTCAGTAATAACCGCGATCTTTCGTTCTGCCTCCATATTATTCTGCCCTGCCGCAAACTCTGAAAAAGCCATGACAATCTTCCCTTCCCGCGTCAAAAATCACCTACTGTTATATTTTATCACAAACCCCGGTAAAAGCACAGTATTATTTCCGTTTCATTCGGATTTTCTAACCGCGCATTACTTGCAAAATAGAATCAGATACGATATAATACAGATTATGAATATAATTGATGATTTACGAAACAAAGGCATTGTATTGAATAAACAGCAAGTGGATGCCGTATTAAACACAAACCGGTATCTGCTTTTGCTGGCGGTACCCGGATCCGGGAAAACTACCGTAATGGTATGCCGAATCGCCAATTTAATATCATACGAAAACGTCAACCCCCACAATATGCTGACATTGACTTTCAGCAGAGAGGCTGCCGGCGATATGGCGCGCCGCTTTTCGGCTTTGTTTCCTACTCTCACTGCGCCCAAATTTTCCACCATACATAGCTTTTGTTACAGTGTACTGCATCATTACGCGCGTTTAAAACAACGTCATTTACCGCAAAATATCGAAATCGAGAGCAGTCCGATCAGTAAATCCGCTTTGTTGCGGCAGATTTATAACGCTATGAACCAAGATTTTATCGGTGACGACGCACTGGATCTGTTAAGTGCTGAAATTTCTTATATTAAAAACATGATGTTATCAAAAGCCGCGATTAAAAAGCATCCGTTTGAAACCGCAAATATCGACAGCATTTTTGAGCAGTATGAAGCACTCAAAAAAGAAAAAAACTGGATGGATTTCGATGATATGCTCAGCTTATGTCTGAATATCTTTGATAAATATCCGGAAATCTTGGCGCAATACCGCCGCAAATACCGTTATATTCAGGTGGATGAAGCGCAGGACACTTCTTTATTGCAGCATAAAATTATTGAAAAATTGGCCTTTAACAACACCTCGCTGTTTATGGTCGGGGATGAAGACCAAAGTATTTATTCTTTCCGAGGCGCATTTCCGCAAGCATTAATTCGTTTTGCAGAAACATATCCGGGTGCAAAGATTCTGAAAATGGAAGAAAACTTCCGTTCTGAATGGGAAATTGTCGATAAGGCTAATCGTTTTATTCAGCAAAACCAAAACAGGTATCCGAAAAATATGTTTTGCGCAAATCGAACAACAGATTGCATTTATGATATGGAGCTTCCGGATTACAGCTATCAGTATGCCGAAATTCTAAAGCTGGTACAACAAGTGGGAGAAAAGGAAACCATGGCAGTGCTGTATCGCAATAACGAGAGTGCACTGCCGTTGATCGACTTGTTTGACAAAAAAGGCATCCCATTCTACATCAAAGAGCATCGTGCTTCTTTTTTCAATCACTTTATTGTGCGGGATATCCTGTCTTTTTTCCGATTAGCCAAAAACACCAATGATTTGGATGCCTTTAAAAATATTTACTATAAGCTGTACCTATCCAAAAAAATATACCAGTATGTCGAATTGCACTGTACCGAATACGATAACATTTTTGATATCGTGCTGTCTTTGAAAATTTTAAAAGATTCCACCGCCTGCAAAATTCGGGATATCCGGGATAGGCTTCCCGGAATAGTTAAAATGCCTCCTCTTCGCGCCATTCAGTATATTGAAGATCGTCTTGGATATGACGAGTATATCAATTCGCGATCTGCCAACGGATATGTTCCGGAAAATTTACATCAAAAGCTAAACATTTTAAAATCTGTTGCTGCGGGCTTTCAAAATATCGACGATTTCATCACACGGCTGGAAGAACTGGAAAATATCATCCGGAATTCCGGCGATAAAGCGACTCGTATCACGCTGTCAACCATGCATTCCAGTAAAGGATTGGAATTTGATCATGTCGTGATATTGGACCTGATAGAAGGATTATTCCCGTCGGCTGTCGCGGTTGAGGAAAAATTAAATGACAATCGGGAGATTTACGAGGAAGAAGTCCGGCTCTTTTATGTCGCCGCTACCCGTGCCAAAAAACGTCTTTATCTGTTCGAATCCCATAAAATCAACGGCTGCACCGCCTATCCTTCTCGATTTTTATATCATCTTCTGGGAGAAGAACTGAGTCCGCAAGCCGAAATGCGTGGTAAAAAGGTGTACCATAGCGTCTATAAAACCGGTACAATCATAGAATCAGTGGACGGAGACAGCATTGTAGTGGAATTTGAATGGTTCGGTACCAAAACAATTTCCCTGTCTTATTGTTTGGAACACGGTATTTTAAAGTTTATTTAGGAGTTGATTTGCAGCGTGGAGGACGCAATACTTTATATTCTGGTGGTTATATTAATCGCTTTATCAGCGTTTTTTTCGGCAACGGAAACCGCTTTTTCCAGTGTGAACCGCATACGGCTGAAAAATTACGCCGCCGAAGGAAATAAGCGAGCTGCCAAAACGTTAAAAATTGCCGGAGATTTTGATCGGGCATTGTCCGCTATTTTAATCGGAAATAATATTGTCAATATCGCCTCAGCTTCCATCGGCACCTTGATTTTTTCCAAGTTGATGGGAGACGGGCCGGCAGCCGTAACCGCTTCCACTGTTGTGATGACCGTTGTGGTGCTGATTTTCGGAGAAGTGCTGCCAAAAAGCATGGCAAAAGAAAACGCGGAACGCTTTTCGCTTAGCGTTACTCCGGTCTTGTCTGCCATTATCTTTATTTTAACCCCCTTTACCGCCATGCTGGTCGGGTTAAAAAAGCTGGTAACAAGATGGTTTCACAATGACCGAAAAGACCCCTCCGTCACCGAAGAAGAACTGAAATATATCATTGAGGAAATTGAGGACGAAGGCGTGTTGGAGGAACAGGAAAGCGAATTGGTTCAATCCGCGCTGGATTTTGATGAAATCACAGTCGGAGAGATACTCACTCCCCGCGTCGATGTCGTCGCGCTGAATATCGATGACAGCCCCGAAAAAATTTTATCAGTCTTTCAAAACGACAACCATTCCCGCTTGCCGGTATACGAAAAAAGCATTGACAGTATCATCGGGATTTTAAACGCACGCACTTTTTATAATGCGTATTTAAAAAATAATCTTCCGGATATCCGCGCCTTGATTCAAGATACTGTCTTTGTTCCCCCTACCAAAAAGATATCGGTGCTGCTGAAAGAATTGCAGCGAGAGAAATTGCAGCTTGCCGTCGTAGTGGATCAATACGGCGGAACGATCGGAATCATTACCGTGGAGGACATTTTGGAAGAATTGGTCGGCGAAATTTGGGATGAAAACGAAGATGCTGTGGAAGACATTCTTCCAATCGGAGACAATCAGTTTGAAGTAAACGGGGACATGAACGTTTATGATATGTTTGAAGAACTTGACTTGGATTATCCGCAATTCAAAAGCAGCAGCAATTCCGTCAGCGGCTGGGCATTTGAAACCTTTGAACACATACCCGAAATCGGAGAAAGCTTTACTTATGAAAATTTAACAGTCACCGTAAAAGAACTGGAGGAACAAAGGATTACAAAGCTGGTGGTTACCGTTTCCCCGCAGACCCGCTCCAAAGAATAATAATTGATACTAAAATACCCTCGATGGAAATTGTTTCATCGAGGGTATTTATCTAAATCACGCTTAAATAAAACTGCTATTTTTCTGTTTTTTCCAAATCCTGTTTGATTTGTGTTGTTGAAATTTCAGGGGTGCGTTCTAAATAGACAACCTCGCAAAGTTCCTGCAAATAATCGAACTTTCCCTTCCAATCGTCCCCCATCACAAAAGTATCTACCTTGAATTCCTTGATATCGCTTTCTTTTTGCTCCCACTTGTCCTCCGGAATCACTAAATCAACATAGCGAATTGCCTCCAATAATTCCTTGCGGCGCTCATAAGAAAAATAGCATTTCTTGTTTTTTTCTTCCTGATTAAAGCGATCGGTTGACAAAGCAACGATCAAATAATCTCCCAACTGTTTGGCGCGTTTCAGCAGATTGATATGTCCATAATGCAGCAAATCAAACGTTCCGTATGTAATGACTTTCTTCATAATAACTGTTCCAGCTCGTTTCTTTCATTGTTATTATTATTGTACTATATTCTTTTCAATTGTTCAAGTAATAATCTGATTTTTGGCTGATTTCGTCACCATTTTGTAATTTGACAAATATAAAACGGCTCATTATAATGAAAATGAATGTAGTATAACTGGAAAGGTCAAAACGGAGAAAAAACATGAAACAACGATCGGTTATCCTTGCTATCAGCATTATGATCTTATTTACTGGCTGTATGCCAGAAAAACCTGCGCAAGGAAATGCAGAAGCATCCTCCGAAATGCAATCCGACATATCCTCTGTTCTGCCCGAAAGCAGCCAGGAGATCAGTTCCGTTGTTTATTCCTCTACAGAGCAATCTTCTATTCCTGTATCTTCCGCCGAAGCATCTTCGAAACAACCGCCGGTATCCTCTAAAATACAGTCGGACATTACACCGGGAAAGCTGTCGGTAGATGAGGCTTTTGCGGCAGAATCCGATTTACTGAGCGAATTAAAGCAGATTTTAAGCGGATATGGCGACCATATTTCCGTATATTATGAAGATCTGGAAACCGGACGAAAAATTGAATTTGATTCCAATCGGGTCTTTCATCCCGCCAGTGTCATTAAAGTGCCATATATGATGTATATCTATGAATTGGCGGAACAAGGAAAAGCAAATTTAGGTAGAACGTTCACCTATACCGAAAAGAATTTCAGAGAGGGCGCCGGCAAAATCACCGAGATGCCTTATGGCAGTACCTTTACGACCGAACAACTGATCGAGTATTCAATCCGTTTCAGCGATAATATTGCTTTTTATATGCTGCGTGATGTCTACACGCCCGCTAAATTTCAAAGCTACGCCAAGGAGCTGGGTGTTTCGGTCGGATCAAATCCGATGAACCGCATTACAGCCAGAGATTGCGCCATTTATTATCACCGCGTATATGATAAGGCGAAACAAGGAGATGCTAATGCCAACAAGCTGCTTGGCTATATGAAAAAGACAAAGTATAATCAGCAGATACAAAAAGGGGTACCTGGTATCACTATTGCACATAAATACGGCTGGTGGAACGGCAATTTTCATGACGCCGCAATTGTATACGATACGCATCCCTATATGCTGATTATTTTTACCAACTGCGATCCGGAAGCAGAGCCGTCCTTCCAAATTTTTAAAAGTGTCACAGAAGTCATTCAACAGCTTCACACGGCTCAGATACGGGAAAATTGAGATATACAAACATAGTTAGTGCCTCCGTTCAAAAGAGCGGAGGCACTGTCGTGTTTTTTACCATATTATTTGCGAATAAACAAAACGCCCAGCGTGCCGGGACCGCAATGGTTGGAAATCGTACATCCCGCTTTGGTTTCCAAGACTTCCTCAAAATGACCGTATTGCTGTACTGCCTTTTTGGCAGCTTCGATTACTGCAGGCGGACAATCGGTATGTGTGATAAAAATACGTTTATAATTGATATCTTCCCGATCTTTTAAACGGTTTGTCACATATTCACCGATACATTTATCAATGGCACCGCGGTATTTTTTACCGACATGCATCAACCCGTTCTGCACCTCGATACACGGCTTGAGCTTGAGCAAATTTGCACCCAAAGCCGCAACAGAAGAACATCTGCCGCCTTTATGCAAATATTTGAGCGTATCAATCACAAAGCTTGCCTCTACCTTAGGCACAACCTGTGTGTCCAAATACTCTTTAATTTCCGCGGCAGACTTGCCCTGTTCCGCAAGGAATGCAGCCTCTAACGCCGAAAGCCCGCTTCCGGTCGAAAGATTCAACGAATCCACCGGATAGACATGTCCGAGTTCTTCCGCTGCAAGGCAGGCGTTTTGATAGCAGCTGGAAAATCCGGAGCTGATATTGATGTGAACGACTTCATACCCTTCTTCTACAAATGGCTTAAAAAAGTCAATATAGTCAGCGACCGACACTGCGGCAGTGGTTGTAACGTTACCGGTCTGCTCCACATAATTGTAAATATCCTGCGGCGTAATCTCTACACCGTCTTTTAATGATTTGCCGTCTTTCACAACATAAAGAGGACATACTGATATTTGATATTTTTCCAGTAATTCGGGAGATAAATCGCATGTACTGTCAACTGTAATCTTAATTTTGCCCATTTTATGATCCAATCCCTTCTCTGATAAAATAATAGTCTGTGTCCGTAGAAAAATTCGGCTTATAAATTGCTTACAATAGATTTTAGATAGGCCCGGAACTCTTCGCCGATTTCTTCGTGATTTAATCCGACCTCAACGATAGCCTGTAAAATGCCAAGCTTGTTTCCCATGTCATACCGTTTGCCGACAAAGTCCACACCGATCATGCCGCGTACCTGCGCCAGCTTTTTCATTGCGTCGGTCAGTTGAATCTCCCCTCCGGCGCCGGGCTTTGTATCCTCTAAGATCGCAAATATCTCCGGCGGCAGCACACATCTGCCTAAAATGGAATACAGCGAAAAAACTTCTTCCGGCTTTGGCTTTTCCACCATATCGGAAATCCGGAACATATTATCCTGTAAATGCTCCGTTTTCATGGAAGAATATTTTTGGATTGCTTCCAAACTGACCTCTTTAATGCCGACTACGCCAAGGCCGTACTTCTGATAGGCTTCACACAACTGTCCGCAAGCCGGTTTATCTCCGATTATGACATCGTCACCGTATAAAACAGCAAACGGATCATTGCCGACAAAGGTTTTCGCGCAAAGAATAGCATGTCCCAAACCTTTGGTTTCCTTTTGTCGGATATAGCTGATATTAGCAAGCTTGGAAATATTGACCAGCTGCTCATACACCTCCGTTTTTCCGCTTGCAAGCAATCTGCTTTCCAATTCGGGAGAACGGTCAAAATGGTCTTCCACGGTGGTTTTTCCGCGGCTGGTAATGATCAAAATATCTTCGATCCCGCTTTTTACCGCTTCTTCTACAATGTACTGAATAGCCGGTTTATCCACGATCGGCAGCATTTCTTTGGGCATCGCTTTTGACGCCGGCAGAACCCTGGTTCCTAATCCGGCTGCGGGAATAACGGCTTTTTTGATTTTTGTCATTTTTTTCTCTTCTTTCCTATTATTTTTTCTATCTCATTACATCATAAAAAATATCATTAAAAAAGTGGATAAAATCGACAACGCCACGGTAACGCAAAGAATGATGACAACACCTTTCATCGATACAGATCCGTTTTTTAATAGCATCGAATGATATTCGGGCGTATCTCCGTACTGTTGTTTGATCTTTCGAATATTCTTAAACACCTGATTCATATAAATACGATTGGTAAACATCCCCATGAAGATGCGCAATCCGATGCTGATGAAACTAAATGCAGAATAAGCAAACATCAAGGTGTTACTGTTAAAAATCGGCTGTGCATCAGGAGAATAGAGTTGCCGGAATGCATCATAATAGGAACAAAGGCTCGGAACGGACATCACCAAAGAGGCAACAAACATCAAAATTCCTAACCAGTTGACCCGACGGAACAGCAAATAATACTGTTCCAGCAAGAACGCCGCCCAGTTCCATGTGTTGCTGTTTTTTTCCTGCATCTGTTTAAAACGAGGAATAAAATAATGAGAATTCTGCCCTAAATAAATCGCTAGATCCTTAACGGGAATTCCCTCGATTTCTTCATCCGGGTTCAGTCCGCCAAACGGAGTGGTGAACGGATTGTACGGAATACTATGATATGGCTGTTCATTCTGTCCATATGCCTGCCACGGACCCGTCTGTTGATTCGCACCGGCATTCTGATTCTGCTCATATTGTGCGTCGACCTGTTTTTTTAACGGTGTCCCGCAAACCTCGCAAAAAAGTCCGTCAACCGGATTCATCGTACCGCAGCGCGAACAGCGCAATTCACCTCTGCCGTCTACCTTTTGGCGTTCCTGCTCAAACCGTTCTCTGTCCCGCTCAGCCTTGGGCTTATACGCCTGATCCGTACCATGCTGTGCATGATACACGCATTCTTTGATTTCTTGGATACATTCACGATGATACGGTGCGCCGCAATCCGGACATACAACAATGTTGTCATTGGGTTGAAAAGCCTTTCCGCACTTTGAACAACTCTCACCCTCAAAATTCGCCATAAATCTGCACACCTCTTTTTCTTTGACCAACAAATGATCATTCTCTTATTTTGCACTGATCACAGCCGCTTTGCCGATGCCGTCCGGTAATGCAAACACCAGCCGCTTATACAACGAAGTGAGCAGTGTTTCAATCATTTCAAAAGCGCAACGTGCTTTTGAAATGATTATAACATTACCGAAAAGCAAATTCAACCGGAATAAAATATATTTACAAATTGATAAATTTATATATATATTCGCATCGCTATGATAATTGCCTGTCTTCAAAAACTTTAATTTCTCCGACATCTACTTTGATTTGGTAATTTGCGAAACGTTCCGTACCTACCTCAGAAGTTTTCATTGCTCCGAATCCGCGGTTCTTCTTATTTTGCACTGTTAAAGAACCGATATTATAGACATACTGGGCAGTATATCCTCTGTCTTCCCGCATCTTCAGATGTAATTCAATCTTGCCGATATTTAGATCCGCCAGAAAAGAAGAATGTGTTTGATCGGGCAGATTACTCAAATAAGCAACAATGTTGCCGACATTATTATGAACAGAAATGCCCTGCAGCGCAGATGTTC
>JAQXIB010000067.1 GCA_029007575.1 Clostridiales bacterium
ATGGATATTCCCGCAAAAGAATACCCTAGAACATTATAGTCTGTAACCGATAAAAAATCAAGGACATCCGCGAAAAAAAGCAACTTTCTTCCGATGTTCATGATTTTTAACTATACAAATAATTCGGGGTTGTGATATAATAGTAACATTGCAACATGGCAATTACGCCAATGTTCCTGCCCTGTGCAGGCTCGTATCTCAAGCGAAAGGATGATGCTCACTTGAAAACGAAACAGAAGATAAACCCGAAAAAAATTGCGGTTTATCTGATCACGATTTTGCTTTCTGTTGTTTATATTATCGTCGGTCACAAGCTGGCGATTGAAGGATTAACCGCCTTTGACGGAGCGCAAGACACCCCGATTTCCTACAAGGCCAAGATTTTGCAAATCATCTCCAAGGAACGTCAGATTCCCGTAGAGGGCGTAGAGGGCGATGACGGCGGTGTGAACATCTCTTTTACCGCCAAAATTTTAAGCGGCGAAAAAAAGGGACAAACGGTCACGGTTTTGCAGCAAACCGATCCTCTCTATCCGATCCAAATGAAAGAAGCAGAGGTCGGCGACAAGGTTTTAATTTACGAAAACACCGATCCGGAGCTAAACTATAGTTGGCTGTTAGGAGAATATGTGCGCACGGACGCCTTGATCGTATTAGGCATATTATTCTGCACCGGATTGCTGATCTTCGGCAGGCTGAAGGGTATCAATACCATCATTTCGCTGATTTTCACCTGTCTATCCATCTTTATTGTCTTCATCCCGGCTGTGTTATCGGGGCAAAATATTTATATTTGGTCGATTGTCACCTGCGCCTTTATCATCATAATGACCCTGTTGATTATCAACGGCGCCGATAAAAAGAGTCTGGCAGCCGGCATCGGCTGCTTCAGCGGCGTAGCAATGGTTGGGCTTTTGACCTTAATGATGGATCATATTATCAAACTGACCGGTATGGTGGACGACGATTCCCTGCACCTATATCTGTTGAACGAGGATCGTCCGATTGATTTGAAAGCCATCATCTTCTCCGCCATCATCATCGGCGCGATTGGTGCGATTATGGATGTATCCATGTCTATTGCCTCCGCATTAAAAGAGCTTCGGGATCAAGCAGAACACGTTTCATTCGGTATGCTGCTAAAATCGGGGGTTACCATCGGAAAAGATATGATGGGCACAATGGCAAACACCCTGATTTTGGCATACATCGGCAGTTCGCTGTCGGTCACGTTATTGCTGGTTGCATACTCCAATTCCCTTTTGACACTGTTTAACCGTGAAATGATCGTCGTAGAAATTTTAAACGCGCTGGTCGGAAGCTTCGGTATCCTTTTGACGATTCCCCTGACTTCCTTTATCTGCGCGCTACTTTACAGCAACCACAGAATCAGCCGAAGGCATCCCGCGACCGTTCCGTTCAGCCCTTCCCAAGAGACGGCAGCGAACACCGATACCGCAAAGCAGCCGGCTGAAGAACCCCAAGCTGGGATACCGCCCAGACCGGAACGCCCCGATGATTTCATGTCAATTGACAGTTTTCGGGACGAACCAAACGATTTTGACGGAATATAGCGGGAACCGGTTTCTTCTTATATCCGGCGTGGATATGAAAACTCCGATACTCCCCACCATGACGATGCAAACAGGCAGCCGAAAAAATTTTTTCGACTGCCTGTTGGTCTGCTAAATCAAATACAGCGTACTTGTGAAAGTACCTCATTCAAACAAATCTGTTGTTAAGATCGTATCGTCCTCAATATCCGCTAAAGCGGTTTTTCCGACCACGCTTTGAATTGCAGCGGGAGAAATGCCGGTGCCCGGACGCTTAAAGGTCAGTTTGTCTTCGGTAATGATTTCTCCTTTTGCGATCTTACCGAGCGACACAATGGACCGTCGGGCATTTTGTCTTGCTTTTTGCTCGCTGTCCAGGCATTTTAATTCATAAGAACCGCAAATTTCATCTAAATATTCGATTTCCCGAAGAATGGCCGAAGCATCTTTGGGGTCCATTCCATGATAGTGATCGTTGCCCTTTAACGTTTTATCTAACGTGTAGTGCTTCTCAATGACCTGCGCACCCTTTAAATACGCCGCTTTCACTACCTCATAATTGCTGTCCGGCTTGGTGTGATCCGAATATCCCACATATACATCGGGATAACGATTTTTAATCGAAACGATCTTATTCAGATTCGCATGTTCATAAGGTGTCGGATATTCCAAAACGCAGTGCATCAAAACAAGAGGACATTGATTGTATTTTCGGATCGTTTCGATCGCAGTATCAATTTCTTCTTCATTGGACGCGCCGATTGATAACAGAATCGGCTTATTCTTTTTTGCCTGATATGCGATGAACGGGATATTACTTATATCAGAGGAGGAAATTTTATAAACGTTCATCATCGAATCAAGATAGTCTGCCGATTCGAAATCAAACGGAGTGGAAAAGAACTCGATTCCGATCTCCTCGCAATAATCTGCCAGTTCTTGATATTCCGCCTCTCCGAAAGAATCAAACTTTTGAAAAAGTTCATATTGAGAGGTGGTCGGTTCTTCGGTAATGTCCCAATAATAGGGTGAGTTCTTAGCTGCCAACGTTCCGGCTTTATAGGTTTGGAACTTGACCGCGTGAATACCGGCTGTTTTTGCCTCGCGAACCATCCATTTTGCAGCTTCCATCGGGGATATGCCGTTTACCGATGCAATATCATAATAATTGACCCCAACTTCCGCAATCAAAACGAATTTTCCCTGTTGTATTCTTTCCATAATGGTATTTTTCATCTCTATATCATGCCTTTCGTTTCTTATTCGCCCAAAATGAGTTTGACCTCTCTATACACACCGTTTTTCAGTTCTTCGCCGCGCGCCAACATTAAGTCTCTCATTTCACAGCGCAGCTGCGGTGTACTCACCAAAAATTCAAACGAGCGTTCTATCGTTTCCTGCCTCACATCTTTGCCCAGTCCCAAATTCAAAAAGCCGTTGTTCATCTGCGCAAATGTATGAAGCTGCTCTCTTTCGTTCTGTGCCAGGACAATAGCCGGCACGCCCATGGCCGCAAATTCATAAACGGTACGTCCTTGGGAGGTAAAAGCAAGATCTGCCTGGCGCATATAGGCGCTGACATATTTTGCATCTTTTACCACAAAAATATTTTCCTTCGGCTTGGAAACGATCCCGTTTTTTTCGCAGTCATATCCGATCCCCGCCAGAAAAACAAAGCGGATATCCGCATATTTTTGATGCATCTTTTCCGCCAACCGATAAATAACGGAGGTCATATTCGAAGGATCAGTTCCCCCAAACAGCGAAAGAACGGTCTTTACCTCGGAAGAAAACGGCTTAGGCTCGGAAATCAAAAATTCATCCCGCAGACAAATATACTTCTCTCCGCTGTATATATGACCGTGCGCTGCGTTTTCCTTGTTGTCATACAACGCATTGATCACGACATCCGCATAGCGGGTACCCTCTCCCATATCCTCGATCGTGATCACTCGTTTGCAAAGCTGCTTCAAAGTTTTCATATATTCCGCGGAAGTATCCAGACAATCGTTCACCACAATATCGGGCTGATACTCTTTTAAAAAACGGAAAAAGTCCTGATCGTCCTGAATCAGAGTAAGCGGCATAAAAGAATCTTTGAGCTTTTGGATTCCCTCCGTGCAATCGGCGCGGGACACAAACATGATCTCATGACCCACCAAATTATAAGCCAGCGTCAGACAATGGTAGATATGCCCCATGCCGATTTGCTTATATCCGTCCGCACGCAATACGATCCGTTTTTTTCTCAAGATGCTTTCACAGACAATCCAATCAGCCGGTGAATCGATGTCGATCGCCTCCGACTCCGGCAGTTCATAAACCGAAATCGATTTTCCCAAACGGCTGTTCGGCGTGACGTTTTCTCTGCGGGTGATCAAAAAGGCGCCTGCTTCCAGATAGTTGGGCGGAAGCTGCTGCCGGTTCAATCTTTCTTTATATAACGGAAAAAAACGTCCTTCTTCATCCTTGGACCAAGACAAATGCGGCTTGTTTGTAGCGCTGATATAAGTGTCCGCCTGCCGGTCAATAAATTCCTGGATGGCAGCCGTTAGCGTTTCACACCGCAAAACAGGAGAGGTCGGCTGCAAAGTAATCACAATGTCATATCGCTTGTTTTCTCTATTCTCCATCTGCTCCACAGCGTCAAAGATAACCGGATCCAACGTGACGGCATCCTGTGCGAGAGCGGAAGAACGATTCAGTGCGACCGCATGATAATTTTCGGCAATCGTAAGTATTTCCTCATCGTCGCTGCTGACTGCAACGTCGGTGATCCATTCACACTGCTGTGCATTGCGAATCGCATAATAGATCAACGGCTTTCCGGCAATCAACCGTACATTTTTTCTCGGTATTCCCTTGGATCCGCCTCTTGCGGGAATCACCGCCAATATTTTCATCATTATGACCGTTCCTTTCTGAATGTCTGCCATGAAAGCTAGAAAATGCTTTTATTTCGATATACCCTGCAAAGCAGTATCCCACCGAGTGCCATACCGATCGGCCACCGAACATACCACAAATTAACAGTAACATAAAACAATGCCGAAACCAAAAGCATGACAACAATGCCCGGCAAAAACATGATCCAAGAATAGTGATATTCCTGTTTGATCACATATTTGGCAATAATCTGATGGAACAAAAAGAGCATAATGTACGAAATCGCCGTCGCTGTCGCCGCACCGATATTGCCCCACAAAGGGATAAACAAGAAATTTAAAACGATGTTCACTACTGCCGCGCTGCAAGTGCCGCAGGCGATCAAAAGCGTTTTCTTATGATAGAACTCAAAGTTGACCGGGAAGCTGTACAAAAACACCATATAGCAGGAAGAAGCAATAATCGGGATCAGTTCGATACCACTCCAAAAATCTTCCGGAGCAAACAGCTTCACCACCTCCGGCGACAACAGCACAAACCCTGCGCAGAGCGTCGTATAAAGAAACATATAATTTTTGCTTCTTCTATGAATCGCTTCGATATTATTCTGCTTGACATAGTCATAATAAAACGGCACCCAGGTGTTATTCAGCGCCGACCATATAATATTCAAAATATGTACAAAGGTAAAAACAAAGCTGTAAATGCCTACCGTTCCGTTATCGTTGAGTAGCTGCTGTAGCATGATACGGTCGCATTGCGCCAGAACAATCTGCGACAGGTGATGGAAAATCAACGGCAAGCACAGCGGCAAGCAGAATTTCCAATATGTTTTCTGGTAAAATGTTTTTCCCTTTGCCAATATCATCACGGTCAAAACAGCACCTATGATGATATTCGGCAGCGCATAGCCGATAATTCTGCCCCAATATCGATCCGAAAAATCCCTGATATTGGCAATCAGAATCAAGGAAATAACCACGGAAGAAATCGATACCAGCACCGAAACCAAAAAATTTTTCGAGGCTTCTTTCGCGTAAATAAACTTTAAGGTAGCGAAACTGATGACATAAGAGCCGAAGCTTTGCAGCAACATCAGACAAACGATCACTCGATCCAATTTCATGAAAGCGGAGATCGGCTGTATAAAGAGCATCGTCAGCAGTGTGATCACGGCAGAAGTAATACAGGAAAGAAACAGCGTACTGGAAAAATAGGCGTTTTGCTCTTTTTCATCAAAGTAGGCTTTTGATACCACAATGGTTCCGCCGGTTTGGATTCCCATCACAATCGAAAGCACCTGCACCCATGTGGTATAAATGGAAACGATACCGTAATTTTCGGTTCCCAGCATGCGAGTAAAAACGGGAACAGTAAAAAAGTTGATCCCATTCAGAATAACAGGACCTAAAATATTAAAAAAAGCTAACGCGTTTTCATTTTTAGAGTGAATCAAAGATTTTATATTCATGAAAACCTGGTATCCTTCCGTTTATTACAGAATGGGAGATGAGTAAAAGCAATTCTGCCGAATGTGAAAGTATTCCCTCTTTGAAAGCAGTATCTTCCTGAACGTTCTATTAATTGTCCGCAAGACATTTTTGATAGATCAAATCGCCTACTGTCTGAGAAGCATGTCCCGTTTCACAACTACCCAAAGCGTCGTGATGATGCTGCACATCGGTTGCATATTTTTGTTCATCAAAGTTGTGGATCGCCGATGCAAGCTCCTGATTGTTCTGCGCAACCGGAAACGGCCATTCATTGATCGGCGTGTAAAAATCCCGCTCCTGCCGATAATCGGCAAGGTCGGTCGCGTAAATGAAGCAGGGTTTACCGGTCAAAGACATATCCCACATCGACGACGAGTAATCGGTAATCAGAACATCGGCCGCGCACAAAAGCTCCTGCATATCCGGATAAGAGGATGCGTCAATGACTTGTTCAGTCGCCGGAATGGAGGAAGTCAAGAAATAATGCACCCGATATAACGCGATCCATTGACCGCCGAAACGTTCCGAAAGCGCAGAAAGGCACAACTGTATATTTAAACTTTCATCATCTTTTTGAGCATTCATTGTACTGCCGCGATAAGTAGGCGCATAAAGAACAATTTGCGTTTCAGACGGGATATGATAATACGCTTTCACTTTTTGCGCCAATTCCGGATGCGGTGTTACCAGCACATCATTACGCGGCATTCCCACATCTAACATTTTTTCAATCGGCAGCAGGATCGAATGGGACATCACTTCGGAGAATTTTCGGCATCCCGATATCATATAATCGGTATCTTTTGCCGCCATACGCAGTTTCTTAACTGCAACGCCGTCAACACCGATATCGATGCCGCATCTTTTATAAGCGCCGCCGCCATGCCACGTGTTAATCAGCACCTGCTTTTTTTTGAACACAAGATAAGAAGGCAATCCGGTATTTGTCACGATCACATGAGCGGTAGCCATATCATAAAAGAAACGAAAGGTTTTATTTTTAACCAATGTGATATTCTGTTCCTGCAAATAAGAAAATTTTTCAGGCTGGTCAAATACCCAGATAATTTCCAACGCATCGCCGTACTGTCCGCGCAGATACTCGGTAATATATTTTGGATTGCAAGCATATTGTTTGGCATTAAACGCCATAAAAACGATCCTGTTTTCATGTATGGGGAAAATCCAAAACATACGCAATATCAGCCGTATCGTTTTTATGATCATAAACTTCAATGTTTCTTTCATAAATAAGTAATCTCCAAACTGATACTTTTATTTCAAAAAATTATTCTGCTATCTGCTACCTTTCAACTTTTTTTTCATTTTTCTTAACAATTCGGAAACGGTCGGCCCCGCT
>JAQXIB010000068.1 GCA_029007575.1 Clostridiales bacterium
ATGAATCTTATTTTTGATTGCGAAATTCTCAGTCGGCAGTCCGAATGCGTCCCATCCCATCGGATAGAGCACGTTATAGCCCTCTAAGCGACGCTTTCTCGCCACGATATCCAACGCCGTATAGGAACGCGGATGTCCGACGTGCAAGCCCTGCCCGGAAGGATACGGAAATTCCACCAAAGCATAATATTTCGGCTTGGTATAATCATTGGTTGCGGCAAAGACATTCTGTTCATCCCAAATGTTTTGCCATTTCTTTTCTATTTCAGAAAAGTTGTATTTCATGCGTAACATTCCCTTCGATTTCCGTCTAATTTTCACCCAAAATTGTTTCTTTATTCAACACATCGCCATCTGCCCAAAGACGCTCCAAAGAATAAAACTCTCTGGTTTCGGTCAGAAAAATGTGAACCACAACATCGATATAATCCAGCACAATCCAGTTACCGGACTGATAGCCCTCTACCTTATGAGGTTTGATTCCCATTTCTCCGAGCTGATATTCCACCTCATCCGCCAGCATTTTCACCTGTGTACTGCTGGTTCCGTTAGCTATTATAAAATATTCCGCAAGTATTGTCAAATCTTTCACTCTGATTGCAACAAGATCTTCCGCTTTTTTACTGTCCAGAATTTTTACAGTATTTTTTACCAATTCGTTTGCCGTCATGAAAAACCGGTATCTCCTTTCGCGATTATCTATCGCTGTATTCTTTAATACAGTCAGATTCTTTTGTTGCTCAATTGCCGGTCTGACTTGTTGTGCTGCTCACGCCGATGCTATCCATGGCTTCCTGTGTATCCTCGGTAGTCACTTTATCAAACACTTGGATAATGCCAAGCTCTTCCACCGGTACATCGTCTGAATAAGGGCGGAAATACTGATTCAAAAGGTCTGCCATCAATACCTTATTTAAAGAATAAATAGACAAATTCTGACCGCTCGCCACCTTATATGAGCCGGAGGAGCCGGGAGCGGAATGGAAGACAATATTGGCTTTATCCAATCCCTGCGCTTTTTTTGCAAAATCCATCATCTCGGCAAGCGTGAGATTGGTCGTGACCTTGCCGAGCAGCGTCGGCATCATTTTTGTTAACTCTCCGGTGCTGGCGTCCAACAACCGATCCATCAGTGCCGATAAAAAGATACGCTGAGAGCGTTGACGTCCGAAATCTCCGCCGTTATTATAACGTTCTCTGACAAAAGCCTCGGCAATCTGACCGTTCATGAGTTGTTTTCCTTTTTTGATTTTATAGCCCTCCCGGCTGGTAAACGCAGTCGGAGAGTCAATTTCAATTCCGCCCAACACATCCACAACACCGCGGAAGCTATCCATCGTAATCGTCACATAATAATCGATCGGAATTTGAAACGTTTCGTTGATCACGGTTGCCAACCCTTCAATACCGCCGCCTTTTTTCACGCTTTGGTTGGTAACGGCGTTGATCTTATTCGTCTTACCGGTCGGGTATTTATTATCAATATAAGTATCACGCGGGATCTGAAGAATATTCACTTTCTTAGCTGAGATGTCATAGTTTACCACCATGATCACATCCGCCATATGATTTTTTCTGTAAGATACATTTTTGGTATCATCCGTATCATAACCGCAAACCAAAAAGTTTTTTGTCAGATGGCTGATCTCCGAATTCGTCGTCATAGAAGCATTTAAATCGCCCTCTGAAAAAAGGCTGGAATTCATTAACACCACTGCCGCCAAAGCAAGCGCGGCAACGATAATCATAATGATGGAAAGAGTCAGCATCACCTTATCTTTGGTTTTCATTTTTTTCTTTTTTTTCACTTTATTTGCGGCCATAAACGTTACCTCCAAATGTATTTATCCGTTTCTTCGATGAATATCGCGCATAAACGATTCATCCTCGCATCCGACATCAAAACATCGTATTATGCAAGATGCTCCCGTGAACGGCATCTGCTCTGTTGCTCATTATAACAGGCTACGCTGTCAGGATGAAGCAACTGCTTTCTTGCAACAAGATCCTGAAGCAGAAACTCCATAGCATACAATATCGCATCATCCAAGCTCTTTTCAGACAAAATCCGAACCGATTCGACATCGGGATAATCACGGTCATCAGAGGTCAAATCAGCCATAAAAATGATTTTTTCAAGCAAGGACATTCCCGCACGGCCGGTGGTATGATACCGTATGGCATGGATCATATCATCATCGTTTATCTTTAAAACATCTTTTGCAAACGCGGCACCGGCAATAGCATGATATAACGGCGGACTTTGTCGTTCGACAGCAGTTAAGATTATACCACTATTCGATATGGTTTGCAACATAATATCAAAATTGTCATTTTTACAGACATCATGTAATAATCCTGTCATTTTTGCAACCGATTTGTCATATTGATAAAGCTCTGCCAGATATTCCGCTCGTTTCGCCACATTGACGCTATGCGTTAATCGCTTCGGATTCAGCCTTTGCGACAGCAACCGCAAAATTTCTTCCTCACTTATTTGCACGATGTTATTTTCTCCTTTTTAATACTCATACAATCCGTGTTCCCCGATATACCGGATCACGCTGTCCTCCAGATATCCGGTCAAGCTCTGCCCCGATTTAATTCGTTTCCGAACCTCCGTTGATGATATAACCATTGGTTCAAAATCCAATATCAAAGATTTTCCGCCTTGTTGTTCCAGTTCTTGCTGATGCTGCGCCAAGACTTTCCGCTCACCGGCTTCTCTTGCCGCAGTCAGCAAAGTCGCCATCGAGAGCATCTCTTTCGCGCGATACCATTGCAGAAATGTCAAAAACATATCGCTTCCCATGATCAAAAAAAGATCGGCATCCGGATATTTTGACTTCAGCTCCGACAACGTATCGTAAGTGTAGCTTTTTTCTTTTCGCTTTAATTCAATATCGCTGACTTCGATATACGGATAATCTTTCACAGCAAGCTGACACATATGATACCGATGCTTGTCCGGCGCCAAATCAGGTGCTTGCTTATGCGGCGGGATCTTGGTCGGGATCAGCAGGATTTGATCGAACTGAAACCGTTCCTGAAACGCTGTCACCAAACGAACATGCCCCAGATGAATCGGATTGAAAGTACCGCCGAAAATCGCTATTTTCTTTTTCATCATCTTATAAC
>JAQXIB010000069.1 GCA_029007575.1 Clostridiales bacterium
AGCCGCTGGAGCGAACGATTTCACCGGGAATTTTATTATCGATTCCGTCAACAGTATTAAGAAATTGTGTTTCATAACTCTGACAGCTGTATTCCTGAAAAAATTTTGGTGAAACCATCAGTACACAGCGCTGGTATCGGGTGTTACTGTTGTGATAGATACGATGCATTTCATGCTTTCGAATCAGAATGATATCCAGGGGCTCAAGGGTATATGTCTTCTCCTCTATAATATATTTTGCATCCCCCTCTATGAATAAGAATATTTCGTATTCATCATGCCAATGCAGTTCGAACTGGTCATTTGAAGGGATGGAAGTCCTCCACCCGGTCATGCAATAAAAGTATTTGTCTGCAAGGATTTGCCAGGAATGAAGCTTATTGTTCATGTTTACCTCCAAAATAAATGGGATAAGTATCCGCCGATATCAATATAAATCCATTAACAGCCGTCATTTGTCTGCTGCATTATTACCGCATCGGTATTTTGCGTTGCGATACTGCATAGGCGTGCAGCCAACCTTACGTTTGAAGAGGCGGCAAAAGTATGCCTCTTCTGTAAGCCCCACCTTTTCGCTGATTTCACGAATGGATAACTGGCTGGTACATAACAGCTCTTTGGCTTTGTCAATTCGACAGCCGGTTATATATTCATTGATCGTACAATTGTATTTCGACTGGAAATTTTTATAAAGTAAATTTTTGGATATATTTAAAGCATTGCATAAAGTTTTGAGAGATAAATCGCTGCAAAGGTTTTTCTCAATATATGCTACTGCTTTTTCAGAAAGTTCTTCCGCTTCCAGTTTTATCATATTCTCTGCGAGAATAGAGATAGTCAGCATCACAGCAGTTCTCGCTGCACTTTCAATCTGGGAACGATTATAGTATATCAGACGATCATAGTTTTCTTTGAGCATGCTGTGGTCTACATTAGTCGGTAATCTGCATCGGATGCTTTCATAATCATTTTCTTCACGTACCTGCCCCATAATAACATATCCTATGGTTTTTCCGTTTAAGAGGATAGGAAGGGCAATATTCGTAAGACCGGCATGACAGATACGGATTTCAGCCTTTTTGCTTTTGGAGCATTTTTCTAAAAGAATAGCATCTGATTTTAAGCAGCCGTCGCAATTATCATAGCTTTGTATGATAGAACAAAAACACACTTGTTTATCGTCTGCGTCGGCAATGGGATGAAATTCTGTATCAAGGACAGAAATTCTAAAACCGGTTACATTATGAAAGTCATCTAATACTTCTTGTAATTTTTGTATATCATACTTTATTTGCATGGTGCATTCCTCCAGATAATCTAAGCATATATCAGTTCATTTGATTAGTCAACAATTTTGGGATTATATTCTCCGGTTAAGGAAGATAATCCAAATATTAGTGCCGAAAATCCATTGAATGCAAAATAGGATACGATATAATGAGTGCAAGAGAGCCAACATGCCTGCATGATTGGCCAACGACGAATGTTGAAAGGAAGGACGAATCTTATGAAAAAGCTTCACTATGGAATAATTGGATGCGGAACCTTTGGAGAACATCACATTATGGGCATTCAGGAGTTACGAAATGCAGAAATCGTTGCACTATGTGATGTGAATCTGGAACGCTGCAAAGAACTTGCAGAACGTTATGGAATAAAAAAGGTCTACCGGGATTACCGGGAACTGCTTAAGGATGAGGAGGTGGAGGCAGTAGCTATTGTTACATCAGATCAGACACATGCAGAGATTACAGAAGCAGCATTGCATGCAGGGAAGCATGTATTATGCGAAAAACCGATGTCTTTGGATCTGGATGAATGTCGCGGGATGATTCAGGCATCGGATGAGAGCGGCAAAAAGTTAATGATCGGTCAGATTTGCCGGTTTACGCCAGGGTTTATCGAAGCAAAAAAGCTTGTGGACAAAGGGCTGATTGGAGAACTTTTCTTCGTGGAGTCAGAGTATGCCCATGACTATTCCCATATGACGAGTCCGAATAACTGGAGAATGTCACCGGAGAGGCACCCGATTATCGGCGGTGCATGTCATGCCATTGATCTGCTTCGATGGATTGCAGGTGATCCGGTGGAAACAACGGCCTATAGTAACCATAAAGTGCTGGATGAATGGCCAGTGGATGATTGTACCGTTG
>JAQXIB010000070.1 GCA_029007575.1 Clostridiales bacterium
ATAGATGAACTCAGCAATTTGCTCCATATCAGCCGGCTGCAGTCCTCTGCTGGTCACTGCCGGCGTACCGATACGAACTCCGCTGGTAACAAACGGGCTCTGCGGATCATTCGGTATCGCGTTTTTGTTTGCAGTAATATAGACCTCATCCAATCGTTTTTCCAGCTCTTTACCGGTTAAATCAAAGTTGCGGAGATCCACCAGCATCAAATGGTTATCCGTTCCGCCGGACACCAACTCAAAGCCACGTTTCATCAGACCGTTTGCCAACGCCTGCGCATTGTCAATAATCGTTTGCTGATACACTTTAAATTCCGGTTTTAAAGCCTCGCCGAAGCAGACGGCTTTCGCCGCAATGGTATGCATCAGCGGACCTCCCTGTGTTCCCGGGAAAACAGCCTTATTGATCTTCGCCGCCAATTCAGCTTTGCACATGATCATTCCGCCGCGGGGGCCACGCAGTGTTTTATGAGTCGTAGTTGTGACAATGTCCGCATACGGAACCGGAGACTGATGTAAACCGGCGGCAACCAATCCGGCGATATGAGCCATATCCACCATCAGATAAGCACCGCATTCTTTCGCAATCTGAGACAGCTTTTCAAAATCGATGGCACGCGGATAGGCGCTTGCACCGGCAACAATCATTTTCGGTTTGTGTTCCAACGCCAAAGCACGAACTTTATCATAATCAATACGATGGGTATCATCATCCACGCCATACGGAACAAAATTATAATATTTACCGGAAATATTCACCGGCGAACCGTGTGTTAGATGTCCGCCATGTGCCAAATTCATACCGAGTACGGTATCACCGGGTTCCAGGAGTGCAAAATAAACCGCTGTGTTTGCCTGCGCGCCGGAATGCGGCTGAACATTGACATGCTCTGCCCCAAACAATTCTTTCGCACGTTCGATGGCAATATTTTCTACTACGTCGACATATTCACAGCCGCCATAGTATCTTTTTCCCGGATATCCTTCCGCGTATTTGTTAGTCAGAACACTGCCCATAGCAGCCATCACTGCCGGAGAAACAATGTTTTCACTTGCGATCAATTCCAAATTTCTGCGCTGACGAAACAACTCCTTTTCCATTGCTTCGCCAAGCTGCGGGTCTGCTGATTTTACAAAACCTATCGTATCCATCATATTATTAAACATTCGCTGTGCTCCTCATTTTTCATTCTGTTTTCATCAATTCACAGCATGTAAAAAACATCATTCGTTGGGATATCTTTCGGGCATGCTATGATATTTCACACTGATTCCGTTTATGATCAATCAGCTAACGGCACATTTTTACCATCCACATTGATCGAACCGGTCAAAATCATAATTCCTTCTATTAAAGCCCAAATGCCGGAAATCACGGCTCCGAATCCACAGGTCAAAAGGGTGATCAATAGCTGTGCGACCGCTTTTCCGGTATAACCCAGATAAAAGTTATGTACGCCAAAGGAACCAATCAAAATGCCAAGCAAGCCGGCTGCCAATTTACTTTTCTGCTTATATCCGTATGGAATAACAGGTGGCATCGGTTGTCCGTAAGGAACACCCTGCGGCGGTACCTGATACGATCCCTGCACATAAGGAGCACCCTGCGGCGGTACTTGATACTGTCCCTGCATGTAAGGAGCGCCCTGCGGCGGTGCCTGATATTGCCCCTGGGTATAAGGAGCGCCCTGCGGCGGTGCCTGATACTGTCCTTGGGTGTAAGGAGTGCCCTGCGGCGGTGCTTGATGCTCCTCTTTTACCTCATCTGACGGTATTTCCTGTGCCTGTATTTCCTGATACTGAGGTTGATATTCGGCAACCGGCTGATCGTATACCGACGGTTGCTGCTGAACTTCCAAATCAGCGCCGCAAGAATAACAAAATTTTGCTATCTCGCTATTGTTTGCGCCGCAAACAGGACATTGTTTTAATCCCATTTTACTCATCTCCCTAAAAATAATATAAATCTTCGGTTTCTTCACGAACCGATTGTCTTTCTGTACTTAAGAATAGCATACCAACAACGAAAACACAAGTATTTCAACAGTATTTTACCTGGTTTGGAATGATCATGAATGCGGTTTCATTTCGATAAATGCTTGAAACTCCGGGATTCCGGTTTTATCCTTGCTGCTGACTGTAAAAATGGTTTTACAGCCCGCAAGTTCCAAATTTTTCTTTGCCCGGGCAATATCGGTCGGGGATTTTGCTAAGTCGATTTTGGTCACAACCCCGATTATCGGTTTGGCAAACATACTGGAAAATCCCGGAGCAAACACACAGCGCAGATCGGTACAAGACTGCACCAATACCACCAAATCGGTATCTGCCGCCGTAATTCCCAAGGAGCGATACCGAAACCGCTGTTCCAGATATTCTCCCGGCGTATCAATAATATTGTTCTTAAAATCAATTGCCTGCGTTTTTTGATAGCTCAAATCCTGTCCGTAAATCGCCTGCATCAAGCTGGTTTTTCCTGCGCTCACCGCGCCCACCAGCATAAACTTCTTCATATTTTTGTGAAACCTTTCCCATCATGTTTTTCATCGGTATCCGCATACGGCAAACCCAAACCGTCCTATACGCACATCAGCCTAGTTTTTCGTAATCTGTGCCGGATCAAACTTCATTTTCCCGCATAAGGTATCCAAAACGGCTCTCAACGCAGATTCCACACTGTCCACATCGCCCGAAACAACAACCGAACCGCTAAAACGGTCAACGAAAGCTAAAGACACATCGGCGGCTTTGCTTGCGATATCGGCCGCGATGATTGCGCCTTCGCTCGGCGTGATCGTCAAAATTCCCAATGCATTGCTGCCTTCTTCAATAATGCCCAGTTTATCACACAGCTCCGGCACCGGATTCGCAATAACATGCGCCAAAGTAATCTGCTTGCCGGGAACAAATTCCTGAATAATTCGCTGCTTTTCCATTTGATTGACCTTTCCTTTCTGAACTTTTGTAAAGACAAAAACAAAATTTCAGCACTTTTTATTGAAAGCCGATTTTCAAAATCATGATATCGACGTAACAAACCGCATTTCGACCGGTAATTAATTATATTCATCAATATTATAAACGATTTTCAAAAAATATGCAATCGCTAATATCACCAAGTTGAAATTCCTCTAACTTCCGAATATGAATACCTTTCATAAAAACGCGCCGTATCAGCAACATCACAAAAACAGCCAAGAACGAATCCCCGCAAGCGTCTGCTTGCGGGGATTACAATCTGAAAATATCTTCAATTTTCGGGGACAAATCGGCGAACCATAAAATTCGCCCCTGTGGATGCACAAATTTTTTGTGCATCCGCAATTTCTTTTTCGGAAATAACATCAACGACTGTCATTCTGACATCATGACAGTATTTGACGCAATCCTTGGTAAACCGGAGCATTGCATCAAATGCCTTACCGGGAAAAATATTTCTCGTGATTTTATCATACTTTTCGGATGTTGTCTCATTCAGTGACACCGAAACGGCGTCCATATACCGGCAGATCAGCTCCGCCGTGGGCTTGGCGTTGATCAAATCCGACAAGCCGTTTGTATTGAGCCTAAGCTTGACATTTGGATGATGTTCTTTCATATAAGCCGCGCTTTTCAGCAAAAGCTCCAGCTCATTGGTCGGCTCGCCGTAACCGCAGAAAACAGCGTGGTCATATTCTGACCAGTCAAAAGCGTCAATCGCCGCTTTCACATCGTCAAATGTCGGCTGCACATCGTGCCACATTTTCTTTGCCTCACCGACAACATCCTTTTTTTCTCTGATACAGAACACGCAATTGCAGGGGCATTTATTCGTAATATTAAAATACGGACTGCCTTCAAAAAGATAAATAATATCAGCCATGATCCATATAAACCTCTTTATTTTAAATATTTCTG
>JAQXIB010000071.1 GCA_029007575.1 Clostridiales bacterium
AGCCAGTTTTTGCAATAATCCTTCCAGTACAGGAACCATTCCATGTCGGTTCCCGGCTTGCAGAAGAACTCCAGCTCCATCTGCTCAAATTCACGGGTACGGAAGGTAAAGTTGCCGGGTGTGATCTCGTTCCGGAACGATTTACCGATTTGTCCCACACCAAAAGGCAGTTTTCTGCGTGTTGTCCGCTGAATGTTTGCAAAGTTCACGAATATACCCTGTGCGGTTTCGGGACGGAGATAAATCTCGTTTTTTGCGTCCTCGGTGACACCCTGAAAGGTTTTAAACATCAAATTAAATTTGCGGATTTCGGTAAAATTGGTGCTGCCGCAATTCGGACATTTTACGCCTTTTTCCCGGATAAAGTCCATCATCTGGGCATCCGTCCAGCCGTTGGGCGCAACTCCGGTCTGATCTTCAATCAAATTATCTGCGCGGTGGCGGGTTTTACAGTCCTTGCAGTCCATCAGCGGGTCAGAAAAGCCTCCCACATGTCCGGACGCCACCCATACCTGCGGATTCATCAGCAGTGCGGAATCCAATCCAACATTGTATTTGGATTCCTGTACAAACTTTTTCAGCCACGCCTTTTTGACGTTGTTTTTGAATTCTACGCCCAACGGTCCGTAATCCCATGTATTTGCCAGACCGCCGTAAATTTCACTGCCGGCATATACAAATCCCCTGCTTTTGCAAAGGGATACGATCTTTTCCATTGTTTTCTCATGATTTGACAGCATTGTGATAACCTCCGATAAGATGCTTTGATATAATTAACAATTAATAATTAACAATGAACAATGAATAATAGAGTACTTTTCCGTTTGATTGGGCGTGCAAAGCCCCGCTCGACTGAAAATGAGATTCGAAATCTTCGATTTCGTGTATTCCAAGGTTATTAACACCGCCGCTTTGAGCGGTCGGTGTTTTGCTTCGCTCTTGCCGCCATAAATGATCGGCGGCATTTCGGCAAAGCCGAAACCGTGCAAAGCCCCGCTTGACTGAAAGTGAGATTCGAAATCTTCGATTTCGTGTATTCCAAGGTTATTATTATGCAAACATCTCGCGCAACGAAGTGAAGCGGCATAACAATGTTCTTGAGAATACTAGAAATCTTCGATTTCGTGTATTCCAAGGTTATTATAACACAGCAACATCGGTTGCGCAAGCACAAAAATGCCCATTCACCAATATTGCTGCAAACCATATCCTCACAAGGTCAGCGTATCAACACTGCACAAGACCAAAACCGGCGAAAGGGACCCCTTCCGCCGGTTTTTCACGCTATGTTTCCAAATTGGTTACCGAACCGCCTTCACAGATTGATGCGCCTGCTTTGCTTTTTCTACCGTCTCCTTGCACTCTTTGGTCAGTTCGGTATATTCTTGTTCCGAAATATAAAATAATACGCGTCCGAATAACAAATAAAAGGCTTATTGTTGGAGTCCCGACCGAGTATGATATCTCTTGAATAATCCCCAACAGAACAAACAATCCAATACCGTGGATCTGTTTCTTTCATTTTCTTTTGATTCCAAAAAAGATTATAATTTTGAGAATAGAATTGATCATGCTTTGCTAACACCTTCAATATGCTGTATACACAGGTTTTGTCCTCATATCCGTATGCTCCCCGTTCTCCCTGAAGATCCGTAAATGCTCCGATAGAAAATTGTGTTACTAATTTTTTATCCACCATTCTGTTAAAAACAGCGCGGAAGACTTTATTGCTGTCCAATTTTCCTTTTGTATAGAGCGTCGCATAATCATACATCGGCTCTACCGGCGGCAAATCGTTGTATTGTGTTTTCGTTGCCGATTGATTTGCTCCGGCAGACAGCGGTTTTCTGAATTTAATACTGGCAGGCAGAGAAGGATCATCATAAACGGCGAACACACTGTCCAGAGAATCATCATATTGGTACATCGTAAACGAGTTGTCCCGATAATCTTCCACCACTACCTTATAATGTCCGTAGCTGTCCCGCAGTACAACCGCGCTGTAGCCATCTCCGAGCATGAGCTGCGCTTCGGCACGAACAACACCGATTCCTGCCAATTCGGAGCTGATCTCTTCTTCTGTATCAGATGGATGCAATGTGGTTTTAAAGTTCTTACGAATGAAGTTCTCCATATCCGACAGACTGTTTGCATCACGGAAAGACAGCACTATATTTTCGGAAGTGCTTTCGGTTTCCGGTTCCGGTTGCTTTTGTTCTGCATAATAAGACAAAAACGCTGTCGTACCATCTTTATTTAATGAAACCGAATAATCAAACTGATACTTTTCTCCATAAGATGCAATTTCATTCAACAGTTTTTGGCTGACCGGAACCGTAAATTTTTCTCCCGTTTGAATAGAATAACATTCGATGTGCTTTTCTCCGTGCAGATAGCTGTAAATATACCCGTCTTTTTCCAGATAATTGCTTACCTGTTTTCGCACTGTAACTCTTTTCTGCTTGGAGTCGAACACATTTTCCAACGTTATTTCCTTGAGATACCCATAAGATGCCGAACGCACTGACATTTCAACAACCTGCATTTTTTCCCAATCCTGCAAATCGGCTGAATTCGTCAGATCCTTACCGGAGGACAGATCCACCACCTTACCGCCCGAAGTAGTTTCTAAAATTGCCGCATTTCCGTCTTGAATATACCGCAAAAATTTTCCGCTGCCGCGTACCGACGTCCCCATTTGGGTGTCATAGGCAAACCATTGTTCTCTGGCATTAAAATGATATAGCTTTCCGTTCTCCGCTACAATATTATAAATCAAATAACGGTCATTGGGAGTAAATCGCAGATCCTCACCGGTACGATAATCGACGCCGTTTACTTCGCTGATCTTTTTTACCGTGATTTTTTCTCCGCTGAGATCAACAACCCATACCCGAGAAAAATCATCGGTTTCTCTGGTAATTGACAACGCGCCGTAACTATGGTCAGAATTTACCGTCGCAAACATTCCACATGAATATTTGTTGGGAAGATCCGCTTTTTCCACGCTGCCGTCTGCATTACAGGCATAAATATATGACGTTTTTTTTGTATCATCTCTTGTTCTGACCAGACAATTCCCGTTAAACGGATTTACCATCAAGATATTTATCACAGAATCCTTGGTGAGCATACCGGCTTTGCTTAACATTTGTTTTGCTTGATGTGAAAAACAAATAATCGTCTTTTGGCTGACATCGTAATAAATACCATTGCATCCGAAATGAGTATCCGTTTGATTTGTTGTATACAGACTAATAAATCTATCTCCGATCAAAGCGTTGCCACTATATTGATAACCGTCCGGAGGTGTCAAAGCCGTATCTTTTGTTTCCGTCAAAGGAACCAACGAGTCTCCCGTGAGATGCACTCCAAGCGGCTGTATCAAGTCCGTTTTTGTTTCTGCTGATACACCCGTCAGATTTTTTTTCTTAAGCAGCGACAGCACATTTAGTTTCCCCGGCTGATACCAATCCGGAATGACCGGCTCGGCCACCGGATCGAAGTCAGCCCCCGATTCTGAGCCGCCAAAACTTGAAATTGCACTCGTATTTTTTCCGGTATCAATCGGAGACCCGCCATGCCATAAAGTCGTAATCGTCATCGTTACGACGGCGATGACTGCTGCTGCCGAACCACACCACAACAATATTTTCCGGCAGGAAGCTTTTTTTAGATCCTGCCCTTTTTTCATTTTTTCCTTAACCTCTGCGATCAATAAGCCGTCCGGCTTGATATCGGCATACATTTGTTTGTATTCTCTATCCAACAAACGACTCATCTCCTTCCAAGATATCCCTCAGCATTTGACGGGAACGCATTAACTGCACCCGTACCGTTGCTTCTTTACGACCGAGCGCCTTGCTGATTTGAGAAACCGGCATGTCCTCATAATAAAACAGATGAACGACCGCGCGGTATGCTTCCGGGAGCTGATCCACGAGCGGCTTCAGATAACTTTCTTCTTCCGATTGAAACACGATGTCATCCTCTAACGATTGAGTATGCTTCCGAAACGGACTGTTCCAGAAATTTTTACAACAATTCACCGTCACCCGGATAAACCAAGCTTTTTCATTGTCTGCGTTATCAAATTTCGGTTTTTTACGAATATACCGCAGGAATACTTCCTGATAAATGTCATCTGCGTCGTTTTTCTTCCGCACCTGGGCATAAGCCAGTTTATAAACCATGTCGGAATAAGTATCAACCATTCTATCTATCTCTGATTGCATGTCAGTCAGCTCTGTTGCCATTTTTATGACCATTCCTTTCTGCAGTATCTTCTGCGGTTTGATTCGCTTGCCGTGTGCCGAACAATCCAAAGGTACCCTCCGAAAGCAAATTGTTCTCTCCTATATTTGAAATACCCTTTATCCCACTTAAAATGTTACATTTATTTTCAATTTCCACCTTTTGCACATTTTATATTGCCGGTTATTGTTACTTCCGCCACTGTTTTTGAGATTCGATAGAATAAATTGTAACATGATTATCTTTCTTTTACAACGAATTTCAGATATTAGTAATCAAAAAATGGTTTTCATATGAAACAAAAACAGCTTCACGTTTGTATATATAATAGAGATTCTTCAGCAATGCTGATAGATGTCAGAAAGGGATGCTACTATGAAAATAAGTTTGAAACAGCAAAAAAGATACCTGCGTTGCTGTGTGTTGCTGCTCACCGCAGCAATATTGTTTAGTATGACTTCTTGCGCACCGCGTACCAGCGCCGCTGAGCTTTCCGAAGGATATTCCCGCCAAGCAACGGAGCAAGGCGCGGTGGACGATGCCTTTATCACAGCCATCTCAGACTTTTCTCTCTCCCTGTTTCGGGAATCGTTCACCAAAGAAGCCGATAATGACTTGATTTCTCCGCTTTCGGCGGTGTTGTGCCTCTCGATGATTGCCAACGGCGCAGCCGGAGAGACAAAAGCACAGATGGAAAACGCACTTGGGATGAATACAGAGAAGCTGAACAAATGCCTTTATAGCTATCTGTCCGGACTTTACACCTCGGATTCCTGCAAAGTAAACCTCGCCAATTCTATCTGGTTTCGGGATACCTATCAAGAGCAGATCAGCAAAGATTTTCTGCAAACAAACGCAGACTGGTATAACGCCCAGATTTACAGTGCTCCGTTTAACAGTTCCACAGTCAAAGATGTCAACAACTGGGTGAAACATTATTCAGATGGAATGATCGATTCTATACTGAATAGTATTTCACCTTTAACCGTCATGTATCTGATTAACGCGCTTACATTTGACGCAAAATGGGAAACAAAATACGAAAAAGATCAAATACGTGAAGATGTATTCACAAACTATAACCAATCGCAGACCTCAGTCGAGATGATGTATTCCGAAGAATCGGTTTATCTCTCAGGCGAGGGTGTTCAAGGTTTTGCCAAAAACTATGTGGGCGGGCAATACAGTTTTGTCGCCCTGCTACCGGAGGAAAATAAAGATATTTATGACTATGCGGCTTCTTTGGACGGCGCAGCGTGGCGTTCTCTCTGGCAAAGCAGAGAAAACACGGCGGTTCAAGTGTCTATTCCGGAATTCAGTTACGACCGGCAAAGAAGTCTGATCGGTACCATGAAAAATATGGGGATGGCCGATATGTTTGATGAAAATCTTGCCGATTTTTCTGCCCTTGCCCCAAAGGATTTCCTATACTGTTCCGAAATCAATCAAAAAGTCTTTATTGAGGTGGATCGAAACGGAACAAAAGCGGCTGCGATAACCTGGGAAGTGATGAATGGAAAATCAGCCGCAATTGCAGAGGAAAAAGTCGTGTACCTGAACCGTCCTTTTCTCTATGCGATTGCAGACAACAATACCGGCTTGCCGCTCTTTTTGGGAATCGTAACAGCCCTTTGAGCTTCTGCCTTTCTCTCTGCAAAGCATGAAAACACCGCCCTCTCCGTGTGGAAAGGGCGGTGTTTTAGTATAATACTAAAATCTAATGAAACACTTTCATTCTTTCCGGTCTGAATTGCTCCAGAAAGCGTTATCCTCCTTGCTGGGCGTCAGCCCAGCGGCGTCGTCTGCCTTTTCTGACACAATTCATCCTCGGAAATCGATGAAAGCTTTCAATTAGATTTTAGTATAAGTTGCAATTTGCTCAAGCTACGGAATGGCTCTTTTACAAAGAAATATGAGTCTTATCTGCGCACCGGCAGCGCATCATACGGGATCATAGACGGCATTTTTGCCGAATCCCACTCTTTTCCGTTGATTCGAGCCGATTTCACAAGCATCGCGCTGCGGATATATTCCGGCTTGCCCGGACAGAACGGATAGAGTCCCAGACAGGAAAACACATACCATGCCGCCATCGTACCGTTATCCTCATCCCCCGGGAATCCGTCCGGTTTGGAGGTGAACAATTCTTCACAGATTTTCTTAACCCAGAAATTCGTTTTTTCTTCCTCACCAAGCACCGCATACAGATAAGGAATGTGAAAGCTTGGCTGGTTGGAAATGGCGCACTGACCAAAATCCACTGCCGCCATCTCGGTCATTTCATGGATTTCAAAACCGTATCCGCCCACTTCATAAAGCGGCGGTGTGGCGAACAGCTCATCCAGCTTTTTCAGCAGTGCTTCTTTTCCGCCGTGGAGTGCTGCCAATCCTTCCACATCATGCGGTACAAAAAAGCTGGTCTGCCAAGGGCCGCCCTCGGTATAATCCCGTCCCCAACCAAACGGGCTGAAATCCGGTCTTTGCTCTCCCTTGCTGTCTCTCGGGCGCATAAACCCGGTGGCGGGATCATACAAATTCCGGTAATTTTTGGCACGCAAACGATATTCCTCTGCGATGTCCGGTCGATTCAGCACCTCTGCCACCTGCGCGATACAGAAATCGCCATATGCCGCATCCAGTGTCAAATTGACGCTTTCTCTCTGCTCGTCACAGGGCACATAGCCATACTTGAGATAGGATACCACGCCGTGTCTGCCGTCACGCGGATCGGGAGCGGGATGATTGGCATGCTTGAGCATTCCCTCCAAGGCGACTTGCAACAAGTCGGACGACACGATGCCTTTCACTGCCGCATCCGCGATCACGGCGTCGATCAGCGTGCTAGGCATACAGTTCACTTCACCGAGGGACAGCCAACGAGGCAGCCATCCGCTGTCTTTATAATCGTTGACAAAACCCTCCAGCATCTCGGCATATTCCTTAGGAGCAATCATGGCAAACAAAGGATATACCGTCCGGAAGGTGTCCCAGAAGCCGTTATCGGTATACCGCACCCCCGCGCGTATTTTCCCGTCACAGGGAGAATAATGAACAGCATTGCCTTTTTCGTCCAGTTCGTATGCTTTGTGCGGGAACAAAAAAGTCCGATACAGACAGGAATAAAAAGTCTTTTTCTGTTTTTCACTCTCTGCTTCTATTTCAATTCTGGAAAGATGTTCTTCCCAAATTTCGGCGGCTGTTTGCCGTCTGTCGGCAAAGCTGCCGGCTTCCTGCGTTAAATTGCAAACTGCCTGTTCTTCACTGATATAAGAGATCGCTAACTGAAATTCGGTCTGCGCGACAGTCAGCGGCAGATGGAACGAACCCTTCGCCTCCTCCGATGAATCGGAAAGCATCAAAGAACCGTCGCTGTGCCCTGCCGATATTTTAGCCGCATCTACCACACCGGACTGAAACTGAACAACGGCATACATCTTAAAATCAACAGGCGCATCCATTGCATTGTGAACGGTAGTGGTCACGACCAGCCGATTCCGGTCGGCATCCCAACGCCAACTGTTTTCTCCGCCTACAGGGAAAAAGGAAAGCCAGCAATTTCCCTCCTGCGCGTAAGTCAGCCGCACTACCGCGCCTCGTTCCGTCGGAGTCAGTTCCAAGCGGCAACGGGAACGCAAAAAATCTAAGGACAGATAATCCGGACGCAATACAGCCTGCTCGGGACGATATCCTGACCAGCGCTGATTCGCATCGAGACAAGGAACGCCGGTTTGCGGCTGGAACACAATCGCCCCGTAATCGCCGATCCACGGACTGGGCTGATGGGTCAGCCGAACACCCTCTAAGCACCGATCCTCCGGATAATAAAACCAACTGCCGTTTCCACCGTTTGTCTGCGGCACAAAAGACGCCATTCCAAACGGCAGCTGCGTCAGCGGCAATGTGTTCCCGTTCGAATAACGAGAGGTTGATTTGGTGCCTTGACGGATATCCACACTTTCAATATATGACATGGCCTTGCTCTCCCTTTTTGATTTCCTGTATCGTCACTGAATGCGGAGGGTGACAATTTTCTTCGAGCCCACCGTCAGCGTGATCTGATCTTTTCCTAACAATTCTGCCGGTTTTTCCGACATACTGCTCCGATAAATATTCCCCTGTGCAGTTACCGTTACCGTTTCTTCGGTATCGCCGTACTGCCAGAAACGAAGCACCAGACCGTTTCCGTCCTCTGCCTGTTTCAAAGCAGACACTTGTATATGCGCCCCTTCTACCGCAACCGTAGACTGATCGTTTTGCAAAGCAACATCGGCATAAGGATCGGGACGATAGAACAACTCTTCCAAAGCACTGTCCTGCACAGCGGTGCGTCCACCCGAAAACTTTCTGCGGTCACAGGGCATAAACCCAACCAAAAGCGGATTGCGGAAACGTGATGCCATCTGCGGCAGCTCGGCGTCGACTGCCTTTCCGTTAAACAAGCAAACACCCATCCGCCCTTCCAGCCGTCTGAGGCATTGGTTGGCGGGACAATACCACTGATCTCCGCTGGATACGGTGTCATCCATGTTCCGGTTGATCACACCGGTGGAACGGAACAGGGTGAACGCCAACCGGCTGTCATCTATTTTCTCACATTCGTGATTTCCCTCGGTGAACACCGCAATGCCGCGTCCTGCTTCTTCCATTGCGGCAAAAGAGGTATTCGGATGCACCCGGCTGATGGTATGCGGATGATGGAATCCGTCCTCATGTGTGATGACGTCAAACGGGATGTCGGCTTGGAAGTGATTGCTGCAAATATCTGCCGCCACAATCAACCGCACGCGATGATCCTTGGCGGTATTGGTCACATCATAGGCAACTTCCAGCGTGCGATCGTCTTTTTTTAGGGTAAGTGTCAGAGAGATCGGCATTTCGATCATTTCGGTACCGCGGCAATGACGGTCAAAATCAAAGTTTGCGGGAACGCTCCAATTCCAAGACAGCTTGCAACGCTGCACATACGCATTCTTTTCCAGTATTGTGATCTCGGGTTTGATCCCGCGGGTATCAAGCGGCGCTTCTGCGGCAGGACGGAACAGATAGGAATCTCCTCTGTCTCCGGTGTCCTCTAAATAGATACAATCGGTCAGTATACGTCCGTTTTCCTTGTCCTGTATGGTAATACTGCCCTCCGTTGTCACTTCCACCCGCAGGAAATTGTTTTCCAGAATCGGCTCTGCAGAGGTAATCAGCGTCATGGCAGCCGGGCGTTTCTCGCATTTACGAACAGAATAGCCTTGCATCGAGAATGGAGCGGTTTCCGGCACCGATAAATATACCCGACAGCGTTCCACCTCTATGATACCCGGCAGGTTGATCGGAGAAAAGACATCCATCGGTCCTTTTTCCCGGGAAATCAGAGAAAATGCAACTTCTTTGCCCTCGCCGTCATAAATCGCAAAGCCGTCTACACCGTCTGTTGCCGGAAAAATCAATTCCGCTTCGATGACACCCTTTTGGGGCGTACCCAGCGTATTCACCGCCACCAAAGAATATTCATCCGGATAGGAAACAGCCGCCGCATTATGCTGCGCAACCTCAACCATTCCGCGGCGCAGCAGTTCATCAGTGACCTCGCTGATCGCCTGATAGCGATCCTCCATGTGTGCATGGATCTCATCTCGACTGCATCCGCAAATAGAGTCATGCGGATGATTCTGCATCAGCTTTTTCCACAGATAGCGCATGTAATTCTTGGGGTACACATTGGTGCATCCCGCCGCTTCCAGCATAGCATACAGCGGTTCCAACCGATTTTCCAACCGGTTTTGCGCAAGCACATTCAGCCGTTTCAGATAAGAACGAGAGGACAAGGTTCCCTGAAGGATAGAGCCGTCTCCGCCCATCCGCAGTTCCCCGCAATGGGTCATCATCGGCACCTGATGCTCATTTATGTAATTTCGGACATTTGCTACATAGTCGGTCATCTTGATCTGACGAACCGTTCCGTTAATCGCCTCTGTATTCAGCTTTTCCAGAATCGGCAGGAGGTTTTCCTGCGCTTCCAAATGGTCCACGCCGTTCATCAGCAACAGATAAGGAGTTACTGCCACTCCCTCAAAGCTGCGTTCCACGACCTCAATCAGCTTTTTCGCAAGTTCCGGATTCTCCGAAAAACGCTGCGCATTGTTATACCAATATTTCATATGGATCGCCAGCGCCTGCGTGCCGTCCGCCCCTTGCCATATAAATTCGGACGGGACCTGCTCGATCACGATCTTACCGTCTTCGTCTTTATGATAGCGGTCAAAGCCTCTGCCGAAAATAAAGTTATCGATCCCGAAATCACCGAGGATCTGCGGCAACTGAGAAATGTTTCCGAACTGATCCGGAGCATAGCCCGCATCCGCACAGGCACCGAACGATTCCGCAATACGATGTCCCTCAATCAAATTGCGAATGGTAGCTTCTCCGCTGGTGAGGTAAAAGTCATTTTGCAGATACCAAGGTCCAATGACAATATTGCCCTTCTTGATCCATTGCGTCAGTTCCGGTCTTCTTTCGGGATAAATTTCCAGATAATCCTCCAGAACCACCGTCTGTGCATCCAAGTGGAAAATATATTCCGGATATTTTTCCAATATTCCCAAAAGATTGTTGATCAAATCGGCCAACTGCATCCGAAACTGTTCGAACGGTCTGTACCATTCCCTGTCCCAGTGCGTATGTGATATGACACAATATACCTTTTCCATTGTTAAAAATCCCCCATCTGCATCGCTTTATTTTGCTTCCAAATCATCTGTGCATATCATCGTCTGAAACACTCCGTCCAAATGCCATGTGACGATCCTATCAAACAACAATTTAGAAACAAATATTTTCGTTATTAGATACAATTTATAGATAAATTATATTCCAGTCTTTTTTAAAAGTCAATAATATTTGTAAAGCAAATAAATATTTGTGATTATTAAACATATATTTTAATTATTATTGTTTTATGTTTTATTTTAGATGTTCTTTATTAGATACAAATTGAAAAACATTTCTAACATTTAGCTTGCATTCCTTTTTGCGGTGTGGTAAAATAAATACAAATTTTAAAACAACTTTACCCGAGCCAAATCATCAGCTCGCTGCAAGCCACTGATCTCAACGCCAAAGAAAGGAATGCACACAACGATGGCGAACAACGAAAAAAAATACCGGCAGGTTTATGATTATTTAATGCAATATATCGCTGACAACCATCTTCAATCGGATGACAAACTACCCACCGAAAACGAGCTTTCCGGGCACCTAAAGCTGAGCAGAACAACGATACGCCGCGCGCTTCAAGAACTGGTCGATGACAACATCGCTTATCGTGTTCAAGGCGGCGGTACTTATTTATCCGCAAAGCAATGCGCCAAACCCAACCTTTCTTTTATTCCGTTAGTCATTGGAAATCAGGACAAAGAGACCGGATTCTACGACTATATCTCGGGGGCGGAATCTTTTTTAAGTCATCATTCCTGTTATCTGACCGTACATTGCTCTCACAGCGACATCAAGCTGGAAGAGCAGATCATACAAAGGCTGATCGATGACGGAATCCGTTGTATGATGATCCGTGCCGTCTCCAGCCATTCCGCCGACTTCTTTTTACATCATATCCGCAACGGAATCCGATTTGTTTTTTTGGATTGCCTTCCCTATGCCGTTGATTCGGATTTAGTTACCTCTGACAACATTACCGGCGGAATGAACGCCTGTGAATATTTGATCCGGTTAGGGCATCAAAGGATCTTCTTTACAGATGGTCAAGAGAATGACATCACTACCACCAACACCGTAAGAGACCGCTACACCGGCTATCTCCACGCCATGGCAAAGCACGGACTGCAGCAATTTAGCAGACACATTTCCTGCCCGGGTGAATCCGAACAGGTGCAAAAAATTTTATCGGAATTGTTTCAGACTCCGGAATCGCCGACTGCACTGTTCGCAGTCAATGATATGCACGCTAGTAGCATCGTTTCCGCATTAAAAGAAATCGGTTTGCGCGTCCCGGAGGATGTATCCGTAATCGGGTTTGACGGGACAGCCATCGCTTCCGCTTTCAGCCCAAAAATCACAACCGTTGAACAACAATTCTTCAACATCGGTTATCATGCTGCCGAATTGGCATACCAACAAAGTCAGGAGCAGAGCATCAACTCCTATTCCTTTACGCACAAATATCTCCCGACCGGCATGCTGATCGGAGAATCCACCAAGCAACTGCTTGCAAAATAGCATTTGCCGGAAAAGCCAATTTTGGCCGATGCCGCTTTTTCAGAAAACGTATAACAGGGGTTGCCTCACACATTTTGTGACGCAACCCCTGTTTTGAAAACGATTCGGTTTATCAAGCTCCTTTACAGCAGATAACCGCAAATTAATCCTGATAAATGCCTTCCTCTCGCCAAATACGATTCATCAACTCATATCTTTCGAGCGGCATACCGGTATAAACGCAATTAGAGGTGGAGAAAATGTATCCGTACCCCTCCATGCCTTGTCTTAAGGCTCTCCGGACATCCGCGATGCATTCTTCTTCGGTTCCGGTTTGCAAAAGCGCGCAGTTGACATTTCCGATCAGGCAGACTCTGTCGCCATACAGCCGTTTTACCTCTGCCAGATCCACTCCGCCCTGCGGATCAAGGGAATGAAGCGCGTCCGGCCCACAATCAATGATCCGATCAATAATCGGCATGATATTTCCGTCGGTATGCTTGATCACATAGAAACCAAGCTGATGGAAAACAGAAATAATCTCTTTCAGATAAGGCGCGATAAATTCATCAAATAAATCCACGCTATAAAATGGCGCAGTGTTAAAGCAATAATCGGAGCAGAGAATAAATCCGTCCAACAGCCCCGGGTATTCATTCGCCCACGTTGCCGCCTTGTCCGCAAATTGTTTCACGCGCGCGGCAGCCTCCTGCTTCAGTTGCTCCGCTTCCTCATATAATCTCACGGTAAAATCCATCATGCTGTCTCCGTCCGGGATCGGAAAAGTCGGGTCTCCGTGCATCATAATAAAATACTCGTCACCGCTTTTTTCGCGAATCGCTTTTAGCACGCGAACCGTCAGATCCATATTACCGAACTGATCTTCATGGACAAAAATCGCATCATGATTATATTTTTCCGCCACCATTAAATACATGTCCGCCAGATCATTGGCCTGATACTGCTTTTCTTTTTCACTCATCTGATTCCATTGGCCAAAAATCCGATTATAAGAATGCAGTTTTCCGACTGCCTCCAAGGACAAGCAAAACACCATTTCAAAATGGGGAACCAGTCCGCTGATCGGTTCCCTACGCAATGCTTTTATAAATCGCTCCTTATGTGTCATACCAAACGCTTCCCTTTTTTTATTCTTCAAGTATTTATCCTGCCGCTCCGGCAATTTCAAATCTATTTGCAGTATACAGTACGACATGTTTTTTGTCAATAGGAAACACACAAGAAAGCTATTCCCGTAAATCGAACCGGCCATCCTCCTGACTTTACATTAGATCAGTGGAATCGTTGGACAGCAGATCTAATACTAAAATCTAATGAAACACTTTAATTTTTTCCGGCCTGAATTGCACCGGAACGTGTTATCCTCCTTGCTGGGCGTCAGCCCAGCGTCGTCGTCTGCCTTTTTCGGTACAATTCATTCTCGAAAATTGATTAAAGCTTTCAATTAGATTTTAGTATAAATGAGCCGCAAAGAATTGACGGCATACCGAAAATATATTACAATGAAAATAAACTGGATTAAACTTAAAGCACAACGGCACAAAAAATATTTTTCGCCTTGTACTTTGTTGGCATATACCATAGCTATGAACGCAGAAAGGAGAGCCTTTGCATGAAACGACTCGTTTTCCATGTTGATGTCAACAGCGCTTTTCTTTCATGGGAAGCAGCAAGACGAGTAGCCGAAGGCGGAGAAGATATCCGGCTGATTCCATCCGCGATCGGCGGAGACAGGGAAAAACGCACCGGCGTGATTTTGGCAAAATCCATCCCGGCAAAGCAATACCGGATCAAAACCGGTGAACCGGTAGCCATGGCGTTGCGCAAATGCCCTGACCTCTATCTTGTCAAACCGGATTTCCGCCTCTACGAACGCAGCTCGAAAGCCTTTATGGATATTTGCCGGCAATATGCGCCGATAGTGGAAAAATACTCGATCGACGAATGCTTTCTGGATATGAGCGGCACCTCTCTGATTTATCCCGATCCGATTGCTCTGGCACATGAAATAAAGGATAAGATTCGAGATACCCTTGGCTTTACCGTTAACATCGGCATTGGAGATAACAAACTGCTTGCCAAAATGGCAAGCGACTTTGAAAAGCCCGACAAGGTTCACACCTTATTTACAGAGGAAATAGAAGAAAAACTATGGCCTCTCTCGGTGAGAGACTTGTTTTCGGTAGGGCACGCGACTGCCGAACGGTTAGAGAGAATATCGATCAAAACGATTGGCGACTTGGCAAAAACCGATCTCACCTGGATTCAAAATATCCTCGGCAAAAAGTTGGGCGAACAGTTGCATCACTATGCAAACGGTATCGATGATTCTCCGGTTCTCGCCGAACCGGAAGAAGCAAAAGGATACAGCGTTTCCACTACTTTGGAAGAAGATGTCAAAACGACCGATGCGGCTAATCACATCCTACTGGCGCTGGCCGACAGCGTTTCCTCCAGAATGAGAGCGGACGGTGCAAAGGCTTATTGCATCGGCGTCACCATCCGGGACAACAACTTTAAAAACAAATCGCATCAAGTAAAACGCTCGGATCCGACCGATATTACCGCGGAAATTTTTGATACCTCGAAAAAACTTTTTGCCGAGCTTTGGGACAAGCGCACTCCTTTACGATTGCTGGGGATCTCGCTTACTCATATTACAAAAGAGAATACGGAACAGATCTCTTTCTTTCCGGACAAACGCAGAGAGCGTGCCCAAAAGGCAGACAAAGCGATTGACAGCATCCGAAGCAAATTCGGTATGTCGGCAATTTCCCGCGGTTGTGCCGTTCAGTCCGTTGAGGTGGGCAAAAAATATAAAGCACAGATAGAGGGGAAAAAAGGAAAAACATAAAGGCAGAAATTTCTTGTTTCTAATACTAAAATCTAATTGAAAGCTTTAATCAATTTTCGAGAATGAATTGTACCGAAAAAGGCAGACGACGACGCTGGGCTGACGCCCAGCAAGGAGGATAACACGTTCCGGTGCAATTCAGGTCGGAAAGAATTAAAGTGTT